>DAOVGU010000225.1 GCA_030672255.1 bacterium | reverse complement strand
TGGAGGAGGAGGAGCAGGCAGGCTTTCTTTCGTTGTTGGGGAAAAATTATGCAGGCGAGGTTTTAAATGAGATGGCTGCCGATGAGAGGGCTAACCTTTTCGAAGAGCTGCCGGCAGAAATCATCCAGCGATTTCTCCCTTTAATGAGTCCTGAGGAACGAGCCGATCTGGAGAAACTTCTGAGGGAGAAGGAAAATTCTGCCGGGAGCATCATGACTACCGAGTATGCCTCTTTAAGACCAGAATTAACTATTAATGAAGCGCTGGGAAATATCCGGCAGATTGCACCCAGGAAAGAGACGATCTACTATCTCTATGTCATTGATAATAGTGGAAAATTGGTTGGATTTGTCTCTTTAAAGGACCTTGTTTTGGGTGAACCTGGCCAAAAAATTGCAGAAATCATGCATCGAAATGTAATTAGCGTAAAGGAGAATCAAGATCAGGAAGAAGCGGCAAAACTGATTGCCAGGTATGATTTTTTGGCCCTGCCGGTAGTAGATAAAAATGATAAACTCTTGGGCATTGTTACGGTTGATGATACCATTGACATCATTAAAGAAGAAAATACCGAGGATATTCATAAGATGGCGGCGATGGAGGCTCCTGAGGAGGAATATTTTAAGACCGGTTTCTTTATTCTCGCCCGCAAAAGGGTTTTTTGGCTTATTGGGCTTCTTATTGCTCAGACCTTCACCGGCAATATTCTCAAAGGTTATTCCCATGCCCTCGAGGCTTTAGTGGCTCTTGCCTACTTTGTTCCTTTGCTCATTGGAACCGGGGGCAATGCGGGAACACAGTCATCTGCCACAATTATTCGCGGGCTGGCCACCGGCGAGTTATCCTTGCAGCAGACCTTTAGAGTGATGCGCAGGGAGATTGGTTTAGGACTGTTGTTGGGTGCTATTCTGGGGCTCTTTGGTCTGGGCAGAGCCTTACTGACAGAGAGAAATTTTCTTCTTGGGCTCACCGTGGGGATTGGACTGGCGGCTACCATTGCCGTAGCCACGATCACCGGAGCATTTCTTCCCCTCTTATTGCGGCGCCTACGGATTGACCCGGCAGTAGCGGCTGGTCCTTTTATTTCCACCGCGATAGATCTCACCGGTCTTATCATTTACTTTCAAATTGCCAAGTTTCTCCTGCACATCTGATTTGAAACCACAGATGCACGCAGATAAACGCAGATGACAGCATTGCTGTCATTCCTGCGGAAGCAGGAATCTAAAAAGAATATAGATTCCCGCTTACTGATTGCGGGAATGACACTTTGTGTCATTTTATTTGCAGTATCTGTGTATATCTGTGTTAATCTGTGGATAATAAGGAATTTGTATATGGATTTATTAGCCAAAGTTAAGCAGACGATAAATAAGCATTCTCTTATTGAAAAAGGGGATAGGGTTCTTTTGGGAATCTCTGGGGGGCCGGATTCGGTTGCTTTACTTCACCTCCTTTTCCGCTTAAAGAAGGGATTAAAATTCTCCCTCTTTCTCTGTCATCTCAACCATGGTCTTCGTAAAGAGGCAGGAGAGGATGCTCGTTTTGTAAAAGAGCTGGCAAGCTCCCTTTCCCTTCCCATTACACTTACGAAAAGAGACCTCTCTAAACTGAAGAAATCCTCCATAGAGGAGAAAGCCAGAGAGGTCCGCTACCGATTCTTCTCTACCGTTGCTAAAAAATATCGCGTTAATAAAATTGCGCTGGGGCATAACCTTGATGATCAGGCCGAGACCATTCTTTTAAGGATTATTCGGGGAACTGGGCTGCTGGGATTAGGGGGGATGAGGATTAAGCGGCCCCTAAAGGATAACCCGGAGGTTCAGATTATCCGGCCTTTACTTTCGGTTAGCCGAGAAGAAATTCTTGATTACTTAAAGGAAAGAAAAATATTCTTTGTGACCGATTCCTCTAACATTTCTCCTGTATATCTGCGCAATAGAATCAGATTGGAGTTATTACCCCTTCTTTCTGAATATAATCCCAAAGTAAAGGAATCTCTGGCTAAGCTTGGGGTTGCCTGCCAGGAGGATTTCGCCTTTATTGAAAAAACTGCAGTCTCATTTTTACCTAAAATTTTAAAAAGAAAAGAGCAAAAACTCACTATCAAAATTAAGGAGTTCTTAAAAACTCCCCCGAGTCTGCAAAAGGAGATTTTAAGGGTTGCGATAAGGTTTCTTTCCAAAAAACCCTTGAGTTTTTCGGCAATTGAGTCTCTCCAATCCCTGATTAATAGAGAGAAAGGCAGATCTTTCCTTTCCTTACCTAAAGGGCTAAAGGCCACCCGCCTCCACAAGGATCTGATTATCTCACTTTACAAATAAGGATTTTTGGGGTATAAGATTGTAACCCGAATAAATAATAAAAAGTATGTCATTCTGAGGCGTAGCCGAAGAATCTCTCTTTTCATAGAAGTGAGGAATTGCCACGTCGTCCGCCTGAGGCGGATTCCTCGCAATGACACTTCGTGTCATTTTTTATGGCTTATATTTCGGAAAGAATTTTGGAAGAGGTTAGAGAGGCAAATGATATTGTTGAGGTAATTTCCTCTCATCTTCCCCTGAAAAAAAGCGGCAAGAATTATAAGAGCCTCTGTCCCTTTCATTCAGAGAAGACCGCCTCCTTCATCGTTAACCCAGAAAGGCAGATCTTCCACTGCTTTGGCTGTCAAACCGGGGGGAATGTCTTTACCTTTGTGATGAAGATGGAAAATCTTACATTTCCTGAGAGCGTGGCCTTTTTAGCCGAGAAAGCGGGGATAAAACTTGAATGGGAGGAAGGAGCAGAGGAAAAAAAGAATCTCCGCCGGCAGCTTCTCAGTGTAAACAATGCCGCCGCCACCCACTTTCATCATAACCTTAAAAGAACAAAAATAGCAATAGACTATTTAATGAGAAGAGGGATTACAGAGAGCTCGATAAAAAGATTTAAATTGGGCTATGCCCAGAAGGCTCACGATGCCCTTAAGAAAGAGTTAAAGTCACAAGGATTCTCTGAAGAGATACTCTTTAAGAGCGGGCTTCTTCGCCTCTCGGAGGAGAAGGATTTTTATTATGACTACTTTCGCGATCGGATTATCTTTCCTATCCAAAATACCGCTGGAGAATGTATTGCTTTTGGAGGCCGGGTATTGGATGAATCGGTAATGCCCAAATACCTTAATTCTCCTGAGAGTCTCCTCTATCATAAAAGCCGGGTCCTCTATGGCCTTTCCTTGGCTAAGGAAGCAATTGGCAAGGAAAAGAAGGCAATTATCGTGGAAGGTTATTTAGATCTTATCCAAGCCTCCCAGGGGGGGATAGAAAATGTTGTCGCCCCCTTAGGGACCGCTTTGACGAGTGAGCATATTCGGCTACTTAAACGGTATACAGAAAATATTGTTCTTTCCCCGGATAGTGATGAAGCAGGCCACATCTCTGCTTGCCGGGTTCTTGAGCTTCTCTTAGAGGAGGGGTTAAGGACAAAGGTCGTGGCTCTTCCCCAAGGCGATGATCCTGATAGGTATATCACCGAGAAAGGAGCCGAGCATTTTAAGGCAATGATCGATAAAGCACTGGACCCTTTTGAGTATAAGCTGAGGCTTCTTTCTCTAAAAGTAGATGCGGCCAGCATTGAAGGGAAACTTATAATTGCGGAAGAGCTCCTTGCTCTTGTTGCAAAATTGCCAAATACCATTGAGAGATCTGAGTATTTAAAGAGACTTGCCAAAAGAATGAATCTTGAGGAAGAGGACCTAAAGAGTGAGTTAAAAAAGATTTTGGCCGGGAAAACCCTTTCTCTGAAATCGTCTGCTGTAGAAGGTAAGGGGAGTTTAGTCCGGGCGCAGGAAATTCTCATCCGCTTTAGTTTAGACGGAAGAAAAGATCTGGAGAAGATAGCCGGTTTGGTTTCTCCTGCCGGTTTTACGGGAGTGCATCAAAAGATCTTTGATAAGATTCTTTGGCTTTCCAAAAAGATAGAGAAGATCGCTCCTTCGGACTTAATCAGTAGTTTAGGAGACGACTTAACTGCGGGGGAGGTAATTTCCTCTATCCTTTTGGAGAAGGAAAAATTTTCTCCCGGGATGAAGGAAAAGGTAATAGAGGATTGCGTGAAAAGGGTCAGAAAGGAAAGGATCGAGAAAAGATTGAGGTCTCTGAAAGATCTCATCAAGGAGGCCGAAGGCAGAGGGGAACTTGATGTTAGACTCCTGGCGGAGTATCAGCATTTCTCAAAGTTGAAAACCAAGGAATGAATAGGCTCAGTAGTTTCCTTCAAAGGGACGCTCGTCTGGTGACTTCGCTCTGCTTTTTGGTTATTAGTGGGTGCAAGAAACCTCAAAGCAAAGCCCTTTTCCAGGAAACTACCTCGTCTTTGTGGTAAAACACTCCGAGTATATTATGAAGAAAAGAAAAAAGAAGGACAGGATCGAAGCTCTGATTGAAAAGGGAAAGGAAAAGAGATTTCTCTCCTACGAGGAGGTCGACGAAGCCTTACCTCGGGACGTGGTTGATCCGGAAGAGATTGAGGACCTCTTCCAGCGCCTGGATAACCTTGATATTGCTGTGGAAGAGCCGATGGCTTTAAAGGATCATCGTGAGGCTGAGGAGGAAAGAAGAATTCTTCTGGAGGAGATAAGGAATCCTCTTCGCGCCTACCTTAAGGAGGTAGGAGGGACTTCTCTTTTGACACCAACGGAGGAGGTTGATTTAGCAAGACGGATCGATGAAGCAAGGAAGAAAGTTCGCGAAGCAGTTAAAAAAAAGAACTCGGCCAAAACGATGCGCAAGAGAGTGAGGGAATTGGAAAGATTAAAGGGTCATCTCATCAGAGCGAATCTCAGATTGGTGATTAATATCGCCAAGAGATATACCAACCCCAAATTGACCATTCGTGACCTTATTCAGGAGGGCAACATTGGATTGATGAAGGCGGTGGAGAAGTTTAAGTATCGGCAAGGTTATAAGTTTTCTACCTATGCCACCTGGTGGATCCGTCAGGCCATTACCCGGGCCATTGCCGATCATTCTGCGACAATCAGGATTCCCGTGCATATGAGGGAGAAGATCAATAAATTAAATAAGATCCGCACCGGGCTTGTGCAATCCCTGGATCGGGAACCTACCTTAGAAGAGATAGCCAAAAAGACAAAGGCCCCCTCCGCTAAAGTAAAGACCATCCTTCGCTCCATGCATCAGGAGCCGATTTCCTTAGAGATGCCCATTGGCGATGATGGAAAAACCACCTTTGGTGATTTTATGGAGGATAAGAGCAAGAGCTCTCCTGCAAATTCTGCGACTAAGGTCATCCTTGCCGAGGAAATTGAGAAGATTTTTCTGGCCCTGGATGAAAGGGAGAAGGAAATTTTAAGATTGCGCTTTGGTTTAAAGGATAAGAGGTATCAGCGAACATTAGAGGAGGTGGGGAGATACTTTAATCTCACTCGAGAAAGGATCCGTCAGATTGAGGCAAAGTCTTTGGAGAAGCTACGTCGCTGTGAAAAACTTAGAAAGTTAAGGTCACTTTTAGGAGAATATTTGAGCAGCTAAAAAATCTTGTAACCACAGATGCACGCAGATAAACGCAGATGACAGCGTTGCTGTCATTGCGAGGCCGAAGGCCGTGGCAATCCTAAAGAGAGATTGCTTCGTTTCACTCGCAATGACATTTCTGTGAAATCTGTGTAATCTCGTGGTTTAAAGATTTTTCTTTGCTGTTATCTGTGTTAATCTGTGGATAAATTTTAAATGATTATTGTTCAGAAATATGGGGGCTCTTCCTTAGCAACCGCCGCAAGGATAAGAAATGTTGCTAAAAAGATAGTTGCCTTTCGGAGGAGGAAAAAAGGAATCTCTTTGGTGATTGTCGTCTCCGCGATGGGAGGGACCACCGATCGCTTAATCAATTTGGCAAATATGGTGTCGAAATCCCTGCAAGGACGGGAACTGGATAGGCTCTTAGCTACCGGGGAGGAGGTATCCAGTAGTCTGCTTGCTCTGGCCATTAGATCTCAAGGCTCCTCCGCCATCTCTCTTACTGGCGCAGAGGCTGGCGTCATCACCGATAGGGCGCATACTAAAGCAAAGATTCTCTCCCTTGATACCGGACGAATCAGAGAGGAACTAAAAAGAGGGAGAATAGTTATTGTCGCCGGATTTCAGGGGATAAGTGATGAGGGAGAGATTACAACGCTTGGTCGGGGAGCCTCGGATCTTTCGGCGGTTGCTTTAGCCAAGGCCTTGGATGCCGAGCAATGCGAAATCTTCTCTAATGTTAAGGGAATTTACACCGCCGACCCCTCTAAGGTGAGAGCCGCCAAAAAGATTTCTCAGATTTCCTATGATGAGGCATTGGAGATGGCGGGATGTGGTGCCCAGGTAATGCAGGGCAGAGCCATAGAATTGGCAAAAAAATTTGGGATTCCTCTTTTTACAGGTTCGAGCTTCTCGAAAGAAAAGGGCACAATCATCTGTAAGGAGCCTATTGTAGAGGCACCTTTGGTCAGCAATGTTACCTTGAATGAGGCCGAAGCAAAGGTTTCCATCTTTCGGGTTTTGGATAGACCGGGAATTGCGGCCAGGATCTTTGCTCCCATTGCGCGCGCCGGGATTAACGTCGATATGATTGTCCAGAATGTGAGTAAGGCCGGCTATACCGACCTCTCCTTTACCGTGGCTATTGAGGAGTTGGAAAGAACGATTAAGATTGCCAAAAAGATTGCCCGGCAGATTGGCGCCGGAAACGTGGGTTTTGATAAGGATGTTGCCCGGGTTTCCATCATTGGTTTGGGGATGATCAGTCACCCCGGGGTAGCGGCAAGGATGTTTTCCGTTTTAGCTAAAAATGGCATCAATATTAAAATGATTACCACCTCGGAAATTAAGATCTCCACCGTTGTTCCCAAAAAGGATGGGAAAAAGGCTTTAAGAGCCGTGCATAAGGAGTTCATAAAATGACGAAGTCATTGCGAGGCACGAAGTGCCGTGGCAATCTGACGAAGTCGTTGCGAGCCTCAGCGAAGCAATCTCATCCTTTCAAAGAAGCGAGAGTTTGCTTCACTCCGTTCGCAATGACAAGTGAGAGGAACCTTGCTCAGAATGACCCGAAGGGTCAAATAGAGATTTATGATACGACGCTACGCGATGGAGCGCAGGGGGAAAGTGTATCCTTCTCCTTAGATGAAAAGATCAAAATTTGCCAGCGACTTGATAATCTGGGGATTGACTTTATTGAAGGGGGGTGGCCAGGCTCCAATCCTAAGGATGTTGCCTTCTTTGAAGAGATAAAAAAGAAAAGATTAAAAAACAGCAAAATAGTTGCCTTTGGCAGTACGCGCAGAGCTAAAAATTCTGCAAAAAAGGATAAAAATCTTAATGCTCTTCTTTCCGCCGAAACGGAGATTGTTACCATCTTTGGCAAAAGTTGGGACCTACACGCAAGAGAGGTGCTGCGCATCTCCTTAGAGAAGAACCTCGAAATTATTGAAGACTCAATCAAATACTTAAAGCAAAATAACCGCCGGGTTTTCTTTGATGCTGAGCACTTCTTTGATGGCTACAAGAACAACCCCGATTATGCGCTAAGAACCATTCTTGTCGCCGCCGAGAGCGGTGCCGAAAGGATTATCCTTTGTGATACCAATGGAGGCGTTTTGCCTGAGGAACTGCGAAAGATCATCAAAGAGGTAAAAAATAAAATCAAAATCCCTCTGGGAATTCATACCCATAATGATTCGGGAATGGCGGTGGCCAACTCTATTCTGGCGGTGGTTTCTGGAGTAATCCATGTTCAGGGAACAATCAATGGCTTTGGGGAGAGATGCGGTAATGCCGACCTCTGTATTATCCTGCCCATCTTAAAACTAAAATTGGGTAAAACAGTTTTGGCTAAAGAGCAATTGAAAAACCTGACCGGTCTTTCCCGTTATGTCAATGAATTGGCCAACCTTATTCCCCAGAATAATCAGCCATTTGTGGGAAGAAGTGCTTTTGCCCATAAGGGAGGGGTCCATGTCGATGCTATCAGTAAGACTCCAAGAAGTTATGAGCACATCGACCCACATCTTGTCGGAAATGAAAGAAGAATTCTCATCTCGGAACTTTCTGGCAAAAGCAATATCCTCTATAAATTGGAGAAATTTGGCATAAAACAACCAAAGGAAAAAGTTAAAGAAATGGTAAAACTTTTAGGAACCTTAGAGAAAGAGGGTTACCAGTTTGAGGCCGCGGATGCCTCCTTTAATCTCCTGGCGCGCAAAGTATCCAAAGGATATAAGGGGTTTTTCAAACTGCTTGGTTTTCGGGTTATTGTGGAAAGGAAAAATGGTAGAATTATTTCTGAAGCTACCGTTAAATTAAGAGTAAAGGATGAAACCGCATATACGGTAGCCGAGGGGGACGGTCCGGTTGATGCCCTGGATATTGCGCTGCTCAAGGGTTTAGAGAAGTTTTATCCGGTACTTTCCGGTCTCCGGCTTATTGACTATAAGGTCAGGGTCTTAAATCCCGAGGCGGGCACCGCCGCCAAAGTAAGGGTCCTCGTTCAGAGCTCCGATAAGAAGGGGAGCTGGGGAACGGTTGGGCTTTCCGAAAATATCATTGAGGCCAGTCTCCAGGCTCTCATCGATTCCATCGAATACAAACTCTGGAAAAGCAAACCCCGCTAGAAATTGCGATACTCTCCTATATGCTAACTTCAGTAGCAATATGCGAGTAGGTTAACTTCCACGAAATTGCTCACAGCAACTTGCGCTACATCTTTGTTACTCCTGCGATGTTACGCGCCATTGTGTGAGAAGACCGACACAATTTCTTAAAAGTTCTCTATCAGCACTTGACATTTTTATTTTTTGAGGTATAATTACTAATAAGTGAGTAAATGAATATATTTGAACACCCAATAAGGTTTAAATTTACTCTAACGTATGTATCAACATCAGGAGACCTTTCCCACATTTATTCCTTGTGGGAAAGGTCTCCAGTCCCGTATTTAATACGGGATTGACTGAGATAAAATGGAAAATAAAAAGGTAGTGCTTAATGTAATTAAGGAGCATCAACCTTTATCCCGAACGCAAATCAGGCAACTCACGGGAATAAGGATGGCCACGATTGGCAAGTATGTCCAAGAGTTAATTCAAGAAGGATGGATAGTGGAAGAAAATAGAAATCCTGATAGCCAACGCCCGAGAAATACAATGTTGGGAATCAATCCCGAGAAAGGATTTTCTGTAGGATTGGAGTTTAACCCAGAATGGATAATTGGTGTGGTTACTGATATGAAAGGGAACATCAGGAAAAAGATTAAAAGAGATACCGATTCTAACAAGGGTAAAGATGTAGTCATTACCAACCTTCTTTCCGCAATTAAGGAGTTGACTCTTGGTTTAGAACAAAAGAAGATTTTAGGCATTGGCGTCAGTGCTCATGGCCTTATTGATACCGAAAAGGGTATTTGTGTTTTCTATACCCAGCTCAAGGATTGGAAGAATGTCCCTTTAAGGAAGATTATTAATCAGAAGTTTCGTCTTCCCGTAATCTTGGAGAGTACTGCTCCGATGAGGGTCTTTGCGGAAAAAAGTTTGGGTGTGGGTAAAGGAGTGAGCAATCTGGTATTTATAGAATACGGACCTGCGGGCATCGGGGCGGGGATGATTTTTGATGGACAATTATTCAAAGGAACTACTGAGAATGCTGGGGAGTTAGGTCATACTGTCCTGGAACCGGATGGACCAATTTGTAACTGTGGAATGCGTGGCTGTCTGGAGGCATTGGCATCAACGCAGGTTTTAGTAACTCAGGCCAGAAGGTCTCTTGCGGAAGGAACAAACTCGCTCATCAGGGAGTTGAGTGGGGAAAAACCAGAGAATGTTACCGCAGAACTAATTTTTGCCGCCGCCCGGCGCGGGGATAATTTATCTTTGAGTTTGATTGATAATGCCGCCCGATACTTAGGAATGGGAATTGCCAACCTGATCAATCTTTTAAATCCGGAGATGGTTGTCCTTGACCCGCAATTTGCCAAAGTGCAAGACCTTTTATTTTCTCCGACCAAGAGAGCGATTACCAGACATACGTTACAGCGTTTAATGGAAAATGTCAAAATTGAACTCTCCTCTCTGGGAGAGGAAATCGGCGCTTTAGGAGTATGTGCCTACCTCATTGAAAAGGAGATACGATTATGCTGAAAAATTATCAACCTCCCCAATGGCCCAAGGAAAAACTTAAGGCCTTAGACGATTTACTGATCAGAGCAAAGAAGGAATTACGATGAGCCCTCACCCTGCCCTCTCCCCCTATGTGGGAGAGGAATATAGGTGAGGAGGATGATAGAGTGTATTGCCATTGCTACCGCTGCCAGGTTATCTCAGAAGGAGCACCGACGGGTATCTTTAAAGGAATTTTTGGGTAGAAATGTTGTAACTGATGTTCAAAGATTATTCTATCTCCTGGCTTTAAGGAGCTTGAGACATTTTTCTGCTGGGAAGATATGAAAGGGAAGGTCAATGTGGAGAGATACTCATTTGTATCAAGAACGAGCCGCAAGTTTCTCCTCCCACAACTTTTCTCTTACTTTCCGTATTTTCTCGATTGCTTCATCCTTGCTCATGCCAGCAAATGGAGAGCGTGTTTGAGAGACGATCTCTCGTATTTTAGCCAGATGCTTTTTAGCCTGTTTAATGTTCGTTTTTGTCATGGTATCACCTCCACTTTGAGGCTACCACATCTTAAGGGGAATGTCAACCAGCTGCCCCTATGCTATCCTTATGTCAGAACTTCAGTTCTTTTCTTTTTAAAAGGATACTTGCAAGAAATAAATGCTTAACTTTCGTTGCAAGCTCGAAAGAGATTGAGACACTAATTGAACGTCTTGGAACGAAGGGATTGCTGTTAAATGTGGAAGTTGCTACAGAAGAAGAGGCAAAAAATTTGATTAAAATTTGTACTGCTTGCTGAAAATAAAAAACTAATGGAGGAAAAATTAATGGCTAATCTATTACCAAGGGAACGGGCTCTTAGAGCTCTTAATTTCGAGGAAGTTGATCGGGTGCCTATTGTGGGTAGCTGCGTGCGTAATCTAGAGTTATTGGCTGAAAGTATAATATATGATATGTTTGACAGGTGATATTCACCATCATTCACTCAAGCTTAACGAACAAAGATATATAAAAGATCCAGATGATTCAGAAGTTAAAATATCCTGCAGGTACTTGAAACTTGTTGAAAAATATAAGCTTAAGGCAACCTTTTATGTAACGGGTAAAACGCTTGAAGAAGAGTGGGAAGATTTTAAGCCAATTGCGGCTTCCAAGATTGTGGAAATAGGAGGCCATACCTATGAAGGGCTTCCACGAACTCTTTTCTCCCAGATATGGGCAAAAATTACAGGCAAGCCTGACATATCCCATTCTTTTTCGCATGGAACATATGCCAATCAAAAAAAAGATATACAGAAGATGATTGAAATTGTAAAAAAGCGAATAGGTAAAGACCTTGTTTCGTGGAGAAGCCATGGACTTGTTGTTGATAAAAATACCTACAAAATATTAGCGGAAGCCGGCATTAAATGTATTTCTGATGATTTAAATTGGCATAAACTGTTTCCTGAAAAAATACCAGAGGGATTAATTTCACATTCTATAAATGTTATTATGGACCATGACCATATCTATCACGCTCACCGAACAAAAGAGTATGTTGAAAACCAGAAGAAATATTGGACCTATACCAATGATCCAACTAAAGAGTCATATCCCATTGAAAAATGGGGTGATATAGTTGAAAAACAGGTTCTTGAGATTGAGAGAAAAAATGGTATTGCAACTGTACTTATGCATCCTCTGTGTCAGTACCTCTCGGATAGATTCAAGACAGCTGGGAGATTGTTTAAAATCTTCTCTCAATACAAGACTATTTGGGCAAAAGAAGTGCCTTTTTAATAGATATTCAAAAGATTCTTCAGGAAGGAAATCCAGATGATGTGAAGAAAAGAAGGAGGTAGTGATGGAAGAATTTGCAGACATACGCGACACAATGAAACATCCTGGAATGATTGCCCAGGCTCCATTTCATAGCTATAGTGGTGGCAGATAGAGGTAACCACAGGGCACTGGTTTGTCCTGTTGAAGGAGAGACAAAAATTATGAAACTATCCTTTTTTGCCAGGGCTGAAGAAGGGACTGCGCCTGCGCGTATGAATCTGCCTTTTCCCAATCCTTCCGTCTCCTTTCTTTTCGGCTCAAGTATCTTAGCTGTATATAATGGGGGTAGTTACCCTTATTACGGAACCTTTGTCATAGATGATTATTTAAATCCCCAAGCTCGTTGGCTTTATCCCCAAAACACAGATTGTTTTACAAGCCACCCCACTAAACCCTGGATAGTTCTGGTCTCCTGGGGAGAAAATCTTATTAGAGAGATAGATTTGAGGCGATTTACTTCGTTTAGTCAGGGACGTCCAATGTCAACTGCTCTTTTCAAATCTGCAAATGTTAAGGCAGGAATTCCCTATCCCAGTCCACCGATAGTTACCTGGTTTAGACCAAGAAATACGGTATTCATTAAAGCAACCGAGGCGGGAAGACTGGATATAAAGGTTGCCAAGTTTGGGGCCTTTGACTGGTGGACTGGCGATTGGGAAACTTATGATTCTATTGCCTTGAAGCCAGACAGCTTGAGAGCTTATACACCAGCCGATGAACTAGGCATATACCGAGTTGAAGTTACTTTAAAAGAGAATGGAACTGTAGATGGATGGGTAAACCTAAGTCCGTAATTTATGCAGATGGTTGTTAAAAAGGAGGATTATGTCTGTAAAGGGTGTCTATAGAATGGAACCAAACTTTGAAAGGGTAAGGAGGACGTTATTCTGCCAGGAGCCGGATAGGGTACCCTTAGGAGAATTGGTTGTGGATAACGGGATAAAAGAAACATTTTTAGGGAAGCCTATCAATGACCTCAAGGCAGAGGTTGAGTTCTGGGTAGAATCTGGATATGACTATGTTGCTTTATTTAAGTTCTCGCCATTTTCCGAGATAGGCTGGAATGAAGCTGAGGATGGGAGAGCCTGGGCTAACAAGGGGATAATTACTGATATGAAGGAATTTGAAAATTACCCCTGGCTAACTGCTGATGATATCGATTACTCTCCTTTAGATGAAATAGGTAAGTATCTTCCTCCCGGTATGAAGGTGATTAGTGGGGAAGGGGGATTCTTAGGGTGGACATATCTATTAATGGGATTTGAGCATTTTGCCATCTCTCTAAAAACGAATCTCAAATTAGTGGAGAGGATGTTCAATAGAATAGGCCAAACTATATTTGAGATAAACAAGAGAATCCTTGCGCACAAAAACATAGGGGCCCTTCATATAGGTGATGACTTAGCCTACACCGAAGGATTGTTGATCTCCCCGGAGATTTTAAGAAAATATATATTCCCCTGGTATAAAAAATTGGCTGGCTTGGCTAAGGACTATAACCTGCCGTTTAGCTTCCATTCTGACGGAAAACTCTGGGAGGTAATAAAAGATTTAATTGATATCGGCATTAATGCCATTACTCCAGTAGAGCCCAAGGCAATGGAGATAAAAGAACTAAAAGAGAAATTCCGAGATAGACTCTGTCTGATAGGAAATGTCGATTTAGGATACACCCTCACTCTGGGTACTCCAGAAGAGGTAAAAGAGGAAGTAAGAGAGAGAATTAGGGATATTGCACCAGGAGGGGGATATTGTGTGAGTTCAAGCAACAGCATAACTAACTATGTCCCTTTCTCTAACTACAAGGCGATGGTTGAAGCAACGTTTAAATTTGGCAAATATCCTATTAACCTTTGATGCAAAGGCAATAAAAATGAAAGAGATAAGAAATATGAAAAAGGGAAAGATGTCTACAGTAAATAATATCGTACTAATTGCAGTTGACACCTTACGTGCTGACCATCTCAGTTGTTATGGTTACCACAGGCCCAATAGCCCAACAATTGACCGTTTAGCTACAGAGGGCACCCGTTTCACTGATTGTTTTAGTCAGACAACTCACACTATACCAAGCTTTACCTCATTGCTTACGGGGTTAAGCCCGGTGAGTCATGGCATTGTGGGAACGATATGGTGTATACCAAACGAGAATATTCATGTATTAGATGATAACATCCCCATGCTTGCTGAGTTTCTTCAGAAAGAAGATTATCTTACCTGTGCAATTGATAATCTTCATGCTATGGATTGTAATCCCAAGTGGTTTCCACGCGGATTTGAATACTACATCAGTAAAGCACGAGTAGTTGGAGTAAGAGAAGAAGAATCCCTGCATGGAAAATCTTATCTTCAGCGTCAGGCTCTTTGTTCTGTTCTTGCTGAGGAGTTGAATAAGACGACTATCTCCTGGTTGCATAATCATGTATCGGAAAAGTTTTTTCTCTTTATTCACTACTGGGATCCCCATCAGCCCTATAATCAACCTGAGCCATATCGGTCTATATATTCACACGAGGAGATTGAGTCCAAAATATATCGTACTCGTTCAGGTGTGGAATATATCAACGGTTGGGGAAGAGTTGCTGATGTTGGAGCAAAAGAGAGGGGAAACATCGATCTCTACGATGGAGAGATTAACTATGTTGATGAGCAAATTCGCCATTTACTTGATACTCTGAGAGAACTCAATTTATATGATGATACTCTTATCATTTTCACCTCAGATCATGGAGAGACCATGGCTGAACACCACAGCTTCTTTAATCATCGGGAAGTCTACGATGCAGTGACTCACGTGCCACTGATTATCAAACCTCCTAATGGTTTGGTGAAGAAGAGATTGGCCGTCTCAGAGGCATTGGTGCAGAATGCAGATGTCTTTTCTACCATCCTGGATGTTGCTGGCGTAAAGTTCGCTCGTCCACCAGCCGCACATGGTTCAGGTTGTGACGATGGAAGAAGTTTGTTGCCTATTTTATATGGGGAGCTATCAGAACACCGTACTTATGTTTATTCTACGGGTTCCTGGGTTAAAGATGGTCAATACTGGAAAGCTGTTGAAATTGCAATACGTAATAAAGAATATAAATTTATCCATCGCGCAGATATCAGTCGTTTAATTGCTGGTTCAGTTCCTTCTCCTTATGGATTTATTGGACTGACAGATTTCTTTCATCCAGAAAAATTTCAATCCCTTCCAAAGCGGGAGTTACTGAATTTAGCTACCAGTCCTGAAGAGCTTCATAATGTTATTGATGAGGAGCAAGAACAGGCAGCAAAGATGGAAGAACAGCTCAAAGAGTGGGTAGAATCTGAAGTTTTCCTGAAATAGTTT
>DAOVGU010000029.1 GCA_030672255.1 bacterium | reverse complement strand
TTCAATTTTTGCCTCTCCTAAATCTAAACTCAAGGGGTCAAAGAGAGGAAAGGTAAAGGAGGTGCCAGGAACCAATTTTGATAAGAAAAGTGAAGGTACAAGACTATTGGCAAGAACCTTGTTGCCTATCTTTATTTTCTTCTTTAGCCTTCTTCCCGCCGTCTCCACCTCCAATTCCAAAAAAGACCCTTTTCTCTTCCCTTCTACCCTCACCTGATAAAAAAGGGTTTTCAAGCAATAAGAGAGATTTTGCAATCGATAATATCTGGTGAGAAAGGAGGAGCCCTCTAAGGTTATGGGAACCTCTGTCCCCAGGAGAAAAAGGGAAAGTCTCATCCGGCTGTAAAGTTCATAGGGAGCGTCCTTTCTTAGCGAAGGCTTTATTGTCTGATAAAGGTAGCCAATTTTCTTTTCCTGATAAAGAATAGAAAACCACTCCTCTCTGAAAGGAAGGCGTTGAGAAGAAGAAATCTTTGTAAGGCGATTTTGGAAGAGACACCCTTCTTTGGTTAGCAAAAGCAAAATCATCACCAACCAGAAAAGAAGGGAGAGCGAGGAAATAATTTTAGAACGAACTTTATACTTCATTTATTTCTTTGCTTCCCACTCTGAGCAATACTTTACGATAAACTTCTTTGCGATTCCCTATGATGAATATAAGAATATCCGCTTTCTCAATTCTGTAAATTACCCGATAATCCCCCACCCTGAGTTTTCTATAACCTTTCAAGCTTTTTCTTAATGGTTCCCCGGCAAGGATAGGATCCTGAGATAACCTCAATTCAATAGCCTTTCGTATCCGGGCCTGAAGATTTTTGGGTATTTTAGGCAGGTCTACTTTTCGCACATCAGGGTGATAAAGTACTCGCCAGTTCACTTCCAGACCTGATTATGAGTTTGGGCAGATCTTCGCTCAAAAGTTTTTTCTCTTTCTTCTAATCTTTTCAGCCAGTATCTGTCCTCATACGTTTCCAGAGCCTCTTTAATAAGATCCCTTGCTTTCAGAGATAAAGAAACACCATCTTTTTCCGCAAGTCTTCTGATGGATGAGTAAACTGGCGGCTCTAAGACTACATTCAACCTTGGATTTTTAGTAGACATTTCTCTCTCCTGGTATATTGCAGTGTATCACAAATGATGAACAAAGTCAACTCTTTGTTTTTAAGATTTTTTTGAAGGCTCTTTCTGCCCAGTGTATGCTATAGGCATTAAGTCTCTGATGATGTTGACAATCATAGAAAAAAGTGTAAAATGGTAGGAGAGATGAAAAGATTAAGAGTAGCGGTCGTGGGAATAGGGCATTTAGGGAGTCAGTATGCTCGTATCTATGCAGAATTACCAGAAGCAAAACTTATTGGTATTTGTGACCCCCTAAACAAAAAGGAGATTGCCAAAAGATACAAAACTGGCTGGTATCCAGACTACCATCAAATATTAGGAAAGGTAGATGCTGCGAGTATCGTCGTTCCTACTCATCTGCATTATAATATTGCTAAAGATTTCTTGAAGAGAGGTGTGCCTATCCTTTTAGAAAAGCCGATGACGGAAACAACGAGACAAGCAGAGGAACTCATCAGGATCGCTAAAAGCAAAAAAACAATTCTTCAAATTGGTCATATCGAAAGGTTTAATCCCGCGATAAGAAAATTAAAGCAGCTTCTAAAGGAGGTTCGTTTTGTGGAGATTCATCGGCTTGGTCCTTACCCGGGAAGAGGAACTGAGGTTAGCGTTGTCCTTGACCTGATGATTCACGATTTAGATATTGTCTTTAATATCATAGATTCTCCCCTGGATAAAATTTCGGCCGTTGGTGTCCCGGTCATTTCGGCCAAAGAGGACATTGCCAATGTCAGACTGATCTTTGAGAATAGGGCCGTGGCCAATCTTACCTCCAGCCGCATTACCGATAAGTACCTGCGCAAGATCAGGGTTTTTGAGCCGAATCGTTACTTCTCCCTGGATTATTCCACACAGGAGCTGATCTGCTATGAAAAAAAAGGTAGGGGTCGGATTTATCCGACCCGCGGGCTTGATAAATCAAGCCCCTACAAAGATTTAATCAAAAAGCGTCCGATCAAGGTAAAAAGAGAGGAGCCATTAAGGATTGAGGTCTCCACTTTTCTCAAGAGTGTGAAGAAGGAAAAGCCCCCGCTAATTTCGGGAAAGGAAGGGAAGGAAGCTTTAAAGATAGCCTTAAAAATTGAGAGAGAGATGAGGAGATGATTCTACCAAAGAAGATTTTTCTGACCAAAGGGGTAGGAAGAGATCGAGAAAAATTAACCAGTTTTGAGCAGGCCCTGAGGAATGCCGGGATTGCTAAGTATAATCTTGTGCATGTCTCCAGTATCTTTCCTCCCAACTGCAAGCTAATCTCCAGGCAGGAGGGTTTTTCTTTACTTTCCGCCGGTGAGATTGTTTACTGTATCCTGATGAAAAATTCAACCAATGAGCCACATCGACTCCTCACCGCTTCCGTAGGCATTGCTATTCCAGCCGATACCAATCAGTATGGATATCTTTCTGAACATGCAAGTTTCGGGGAGACGGAGGAAAAGGCAGGTGACTATGCGGAAGATTTGGCCGCTCAGATGTTGGCCACAATCTTGGGAATAGAGTTTGACCCTGATTCCAGTTATGATGAGAAAAAGGAGCTCTGGAAGATGAGTGATCAGATCGTAAAAACGACCAATACCACACAGTCGGCAATTGGGGATAAAAATGGGCTCTGGACCACGGTGGTGGCGGCAGCTATCTTTGTCTCAGAAGAAAAACCGGTTCAGCCAGAAATAATAAAAACTCCCCCATTACCCTTAGAGTTAAAGAAGAATGAAGAATAGATTCTTAAGAGTACCAGTTTCTCCTATCTCCATAAGAAAAAAATCTTCCCTAGAGTCTCTCTTAGGAGAGATGGAGAAAACGGCATTCCAGGGAAGGAAATTAGGGGAGGCTTTTAGCCTTTGGAAAAGGATGCTTAAAGGGAAAACAACCATATTTTTGGGTTTAGCGGGAGCCCTCATTCCTGCGGGAATGAGAAAAGCAATTGTCTTTCTTATCAGGGAGCGTTTGATCGATTGTCTTGTTACCACCGGGGCCAATCTCTTCCACGATCTCCATGAAATCTTAGGAAAATATCATTACCAGGGAACCCCCTTGATCGATGATGTAAAATTAAGGAGAAAAAAGGTTGACCGGATTTACGATGTCTTTGCCTCCGATATCCAGTATACCTATGACGACAAGTTCATCACCAAATTCGCCAATGGGCTTGACCAGAAGAAATCATACTCTACGCGGGAATTTTTTTATCTCCTGGGAAAGAGGCTTTCCTCTCTTGGCAAAAGGGAGGGGATTTTAACCAGTGCTTATAAAAATAAGGTTCCTATCTATTGTCCCGCACTTGGTGATTCCTCCTTCGGGATTGCGGTTGCTCTCGGGAGAAGAAAAAAGGGGAATTCCTTATTCTTCGATATTATCAAGGATGTTTTGGAGACCACCAATATCGCCGTTGCCGCCTCCTCGACCGGTGTGATTTATCTTGGTGGTGGCACGCCAAAGAACTTTATTCAGCAGACAGAAGTCACAGCGGCGATGATGAGAAGGAAGCATCCCGGACATAAGTATGCGATTCAAATCACCACCGATAGTCCTCAGTGGGGAGGACTCTCCGGCTGCAGTCTCGAAGAGGGTCAATCCTGGGGAAAAATCTCCAAAGAGGCAAAGATGATCACTCTCCATTGCGATGCTACCATTGCCCTTCCCTTACTCGTTACCGCTCTTGCCCGGGGAAATTACCAGAATAGAAAGAAACCGACCTTCATTATGGAAGAAGAGCTTCGGGTGACGTAGTGCGACCCTTTTAGGGTCGCCAGAGAAATAGGCCAAACATATTATGTAAGTACTCAGTGAACCACGTCATTGCGAACGAAGTGAAGCAATCCGACGCAGTCGTTGCGAGGAGTATTAACGACGAAGCAATCTCAAGAAGTGAGGGATTGCCACGTCCGCCTGAGGCGGACTCGCAATGACAGGATGGAACGTACTTTACTGAATATTTACCATATTATGGAAGATCTTCCTTTTAATTTTTTGGGCTTAGAACAAAAGTATTCTGGCTATCAGAAAGCAAGGTTTATTATTCTCCCCATCGCTTACGATGTCACCACCAGCTACCAGCCAGGCACAAGGTTTGGTCCGGAAGCAATCATCTCCGCCTCCAGATTCTTAGAACTCTATGATGAGGAGTTAAAAATTGAAGCCTATAAAATTGGAATTTCTACCCATTCAGAAATGAGGCCAAACCTTGAAAGCCCACAGCAGATGATTAAAGAGGTAGAAAAAATTGCAACCAAAATCCTTTCCGATAGGAAGTTTCTGATTACTCTTGGTGGGGAACATACCATTACCTTAGGATTGGTGAAAGCATTTAAAAAATTTCATCGGGATTTTTCCCTTCTTTCCCTTGATGGACATCTTGACCTCAGGGATAAATATGAAGGAACAAAATTTAATCATTCCTGTGTGATGCGGCGCATCTATGAAGAAAAAATCCCTATTCTCTTGGTTGGAGCGCGCAGTCTCTCAGGGGAAGAGGCAGAATTTGCTAAAAGGCAAAAGATAAAGATTTTCTATGCCACAGATATCTCCAAAAAGAGCAAATGGCAACAAGAAGTGCTCTCCTCTTTGCCAACTAAAAAGATTTATCTTTCCGTTGACCTTGACTGCTTTGATCCTGGGATTATGCCTTCAGTAGGGACACCGGAGCCAGGAGGTCTTTCCTGGTATGAGGTAACCGGTTTGCTTTTTAATTTAGTTAAAGCCCACCAGATCATCGGTTTTGATATTGTTGAGCTTTCTCCCAACTGCGCGAATAAAGCCCCCGATCTTCTGGCCGCAAAACTCTGCTATCGCCTCCTTGGCCTCTGTGTACACTGATGTGAGGACTATTTCTGGAGGCGGCCTTGCTACCGACAAGCGGGCATGGTGTCCTCGAAGAGGACGAGCGAGGAGGAGCGAGAGCGAAATCAGTCTCGCTGGGACTGATGAGCGTGCCGCTGAAGAAATAGGCCGAACATATGGATTATCGGTTATTCATTGCCACGCGTTATCTAGGAAGGAAAGGAAAAGAGCCTTTTATCTACTTTTCCACTCTCGTCTCAATTTTAGGGATCGCTATTGGGGTTGCTGCTCTTATTCTGGTGCTGGGAGTGATGGGCGGATTCAGTTTTACTCTTAAAGAAAGGATTGCCGGCTCCTCTCCCTCGATTATTATCTCTCAAAGCCAACCAATAGCCAATTATGAAACCCTAATTAAAAAAATAAAAGGTCATCTTGGCGAAAACATCATCGGAATCTCCCCATTTATTGAAACCCAGGCGATCTTCCAATCAAGGGGAGGTATCTTAGGCGGAATAGTAAAGGGAATTGATCCAGAACGAGAGTTTACCGTTACTAATATCAAAGATTGGGTTAAGCCAAATGAATTGAGGCTTTTTGAAAATGAGATCATCCTCGGCAAGGAACTTGCCCGAGCCTTAGGGGCCGAGAGGGGAGAAAAAATCCGGCTCATCAGTGGGCTCTCGGGAAAGGAGAGCGATTTTATCGTAAAAGGCAGCTTTGAATCCGGGTTTTATATAACCGACAGTAGTTATAGCTTCATCAATTTAAGCAGGGCCCAGAGAGAGTTTGGACTTTCGGGAATGGTTACCGGAATTGGGGTTAAAATCAAGGAGCTTTTTGAATCAGAAAAATTGGCTCAATCTCTCTCACGGTCTTTAGGCGATGACTATACTGTAAAGAGCTGGCTTAAAGAAAATAGGGTACTTTTTGCGGCAATTGCTCTGGAAAAACGTGCGATGAGTATCATCCTCACCTTAATCATTCTTGTCGCCGCCTTTAACATTGCCAGTTCCTTAATGACTATGGTCTATAAGAAGATAAAGGATATCGGCATCTTGAAATCTTTAGGGGTAACCGAAAGGGGAATTAGGACAATCTTCATCTTAAAGGGAGTACTTACCGGAGTTATTGGAGTGGCTTTTGGGCTAACCATAGGGCTTTTTTGCTCCTTCCTCTTGAAACGGTATCAATTCATCAAACTGCCGGCATTTGTTTATGACCTTTCCTATCTCCCGATTAAGGTGCAAGCGAGCGATCTCCTTATCATCAGTGGTGCGGTTCTTCTTATTACATTTCTTGCCGCTCTTTATCCGGCCTGGAGGGCAGGAAAATTGGAGCCAGCAGAAGCCCTGCGATATGAATGAGGAAACCACAGATGGACGCCAGATGACAGCATTGCTGTCATTGCGAGTCCGAAGGGCGAAGCAATCCGACACGAAGTGTCGTTCCGAGTGGAACGAGGAATCCCTCTCTTCAATGAAGTGAGGGATTGCCACGGGACTTTGTCCCTCGCAATGACATTTTTGTGTTAATCTGTGGTTAAAAAAAATTATGGAGAATTATCTTGTTGCAGAAAATCTGAAGAAGGTTTATCAAGAAGGGGAGAAGGCCATTATTGCACTTTCCGAAGTTAACCTTTCCTTAAAGCGCGGGGAGATTTTGGTTATCTTTGGTCCCTCAGGTTCAGGGAAAAGCACTCTCCTGCATCTTCTGGCGGGTTTAGACCGACCAACCGAAGGGAAGGTATGGCTGGATGGAGCAGACCTTTCCGGGTTTTCGGACGAGGAATTAGCAAGACTGCGTAATGAGAAGTTCGGTCTTATCTTTCAGTTTTACCATCTCTTATCGGAGTTCACTATTTTGGAGAATGTTATTCTTCCCCTATCCATCAGGAGAAAAAAAGGCTCCTCTAAGGTTTACCAAGAGAAGGCTAGTTCTCTGCTTACCGAATTTGGTCTTTCCCAGAGAATGAATTTTCGTCCCGCGCAGCTCTCTGGCGGAGAACAGCAACGGGTAGCCATCGCCCGAGCTCTCATCAATAATCCGGAAATCATCTTTGCCGATGAGCCCACAGGAAACTTAGATCGCCAAGCAAGCAATTTTCTCTTGGAATCCATCCGGAAACTAAATCAAGAAAATCATCAGACCTTTCTTCTGGCTACTCATAATGAAATGGTAGCCAGGATAGCCAGCCGGGTGCTCAATCTTCGGGAGGGAAGAATAGTATAAACCCCAGATTATTAAGGATAATATTTATTTATGTAGTGGCCAACCTTGGTTGGCTATTTAAGAGTCGAGCAAGCTCGACAACTACACTTACTCATTAAACACAGATTTATTATCAGTGTCCGTCTATGTCTTTATTAAAACTTGTGGTTTGCAGGCTTTAGATAAATGAGGTATAATAAAACATTATGAAGATCTGGTTAAACGGGAAAATTGTTCCCGAAAAAGAAGCGAAGGTTTCCGTCTTTGACCATGGGCTTTTATATGGTGATGGCATCTTCGAAGCCATTCGCAGCTATAATGGTAGGCTCTTTAAATTAAAGGAACATCTTGAAAGACTTTACCGGAGTGCCAAATCTATTATGCTAAAAGTTCCTTTATCCTCAAATGAATTGGAGGAAGCAATTATTAAAACCTTACTTAGCAATAACCTTCTAAAGGATGCCTATATCCGGGTGGTGGTAACCAGAGGAAAGGGCGATTTAGGGTTGGACCCCGCCAAATGCCCCTCTCCCACAGTCTTTATCATCACCAGTAAAATCCAACTTTATCCTCAGGAATTATACGAAAAGGGACTGGCTCTTGTGACTGTGGCTACAAGACGGAATGATATTGAGGCCTTAAATCCAGCGATTAAATCCCTGAATTACCTCAATAATATCCTGGCAAAGATTGAGGCAACAAATGCCGGGGCATTGGAAGCAATCATGCTTAACAGGGATGGCTATGTCGTGGAATGTTCGGCAGATAATATCTTTATCGTTAAGGAAAAAACTCTTTACGCTCCACCTGTCTCGGTTGGTATCTTGGAAGGAATTACCCGAAATGTTATTATCGGATTGGCTCAATCTTTTAAGATCCCTGTGAAAGAAAATTTGCTCACTCGTTATGACCTTTATAATAGTGATGAGGTTTTTCTCACCGGAACGGCAGCCGAAATCATTCCCGTAACCAGGATTGACGGAAGAATCATCAAGGATGGTAAGGTAGGTATGTTTACCAAAAGATTAATGACTGGCTTCAAGAAATTGGTAAATCAGGAAGGAAGAAAATATGCTTTGTGAGAAGTGCGAAAAGCAGGAAGCCAGTTTCCATTACACCGAAATTGTCAACGGGGTAACCACAGAATTGCACCTCTGCGAGGAGTGTGCCAAAAGAAGGGGATTTATTTTACCCTCCACGTTTTCTCTGGCCGACCTCCTTGGCGGTCTCTTAGAGCCAGAACACCTACCTTCCTTAGAGACAGGTTTAAGATGCAAAAATTGCGGTCTTACTTATTCCAACTTCAAAGAGACAGGTTTCTTAGGCTGCAGCCAATGCTATTCATTTTTCCATAAGCCACTTGAGCCCCTCTTAAAGAAAATTCACGGAAGCAGTGAACACATTGGCAAATTTCCTAAGAAAAAGAGGAAAGAAAAAAAGGAAAAGGTCTCGGATATTCAGCTCTTGCGAGAAAAATTGAAAGAGGCGGTAGCCAAAGAGAAATTTGAGGAAGCCGCCAGACTGCGTGACAAAATTAGAGAGAGAGAAAAAGTTAAATAATGGAATTGGATGATTTGATTTCTAAAACGAGCGACTGGTTAAAGAGTAAAGGGCCGAAGAGCGAAGTTGTGCTCAGTTCCCGCATCAGATTGGCCAGGAATTTAGAAAATCTTCCTTTCCCTCACTGGGCAAAGCCAAAGGACCTTATTGATATTGCCAATAGGATTCGTCCGAGCTTGAAAAAGAACCTCTATTTAAAAAACGGAATCCTGGTGGAGATGGAAAAGCTCAGCAGCTTAGATCGAGATTTCCTGGTGGAGAGACATCTCATCAGTCCCGAATATAAAAGGAAAGAGGGAAGATTCCTCATTATTGGAGAAGGAGAAATCCTCAGCGTTATGGTTAATGAAGAGGATCATCTCCGCATGCAGGTATTAGAGTCAGGTTTACAATTAAGGGACTGCTGGCTGCTGATCAATAAATTGGATGAGGAGTTAAATGAGGCGGTTGACTTTGCCTTTGATGAGGATTGGGGGTATCTGACCGCCTGTCCCACTAACTTAGGTATCGGGATGCGGGCCTCGGTAATGGTTCATCTTCCCGCGCTCACCCTCACCAAGCAAATTCATAAGGCCCTCCCTGCGCTCACTAAGTTGGGGATTGTGGTGCGGGGGCTTTATGGAGAAGGAAGTGAGGCACGCGGCAATATCTTCCAAGTCTCCAATAGCGCAACCTTGGGAAAGCGCGAGGAAGAGGTTGTTGACCATATGGAGAGCCTGGTGAAACAGCTTATCGGCTATGAGGAAACGGCGCGTAAAAGCCTCTTCTCCCGAGAGAAAAACTCGATAGAAAATGAGGTCTGGAGAGCTTACGGGATTTTGCAGAACTCGCGGCTTTTAACCAGCCAGGAATCGATCTCCCTTCTTTCCACCTTAAGGCTGGGCATCAACCTGGGTATAATTAATCTGAAAAGGGAACTGATTAATGAACTTGACATCCTCGCCCTTCCCGCCCATATCCAGAAAATTATGGGAAAAACCCTATCCCCTCAGGAAAGGGACCGCGCGCGAGCAAAGTTAGTAAGGGACAGATTAAAAGAAAGTTAGGAGGTTTCAGAAGTTTCCCTTGCGGCACATTTGTTTGCCCCAGCGAGGCAAACTGCATTCTCGTTCCTCCTCGCTCTCCCCTTCGGGGAACCGTGCCCGCTCGTCGGTAACAAGGCCTCTGCGGAAAACATTCTGAACCCTCAGAGGGAAGGAAGAGGAGTAAAGGATAAGTTAATGTTCTCCCCACTTGTGGGGAGATACAGAGGGGGGAGCAAAAATGTTTGAGAGATTTACCAATCGGGTAAAGAAGGTTCTGGATTTAGCCAAGGAGCAGGCGGTGCGTCTTGGTCACGGTCAGATTCAGACCGAACATCTGCTGCTTGCTCTTGTTCGGGAAGGCCAGGGAGTGGCCGCGGCCGCCTTAGAGATGATAGGCTTGGACCTTGAACAGATAAAACTGGAGGTGGAGAAGCTAATTAGAGTTGGCGCTCCCCTTTTAGTGATTGGGGATATTGCCCTTAGCGCCCAGAGCAAGAAGGCCTTAGAACTTGCGGTAGAGGAGGCGAGGGGCATGGGTCATAGCTACATCGGAACTGAACATTTACTTTTGGGTTTAATCAGAGAGAGGAATGGTATTGCCGCCCAAGTCCTTACCAAATTAGGGGTGAGCCTGGAGAAAGCGAGGAAGGTAATTATGCAACTTTTAGGGGGAGAGAAATTCCCCTCGATGAAGAAGGGGGCGGCCCGGAGAACAAGAACACCGGCTTTAGATGCCTTTGGAACAGATCTGACCAAATTGGCAAAAGAGGGGAAACTTGATCCGGTCATTGGCCGAGAAAGGGAGATCGAAAGGGTCACCCAGATTCTCTGCCGGAGAAAGAAGAACAACCCGGCTCTCTTAGGGGAGGCCGGAGTGGGAAAGACGGCCATTGTCGAAGGTTTTGCGCAAACGATCGCTTCCGGAAAAGCTCCCGAAATCCTAAAGGACAAGAGGGTGGTGATGCTTGACCTTACCTCAATGGTAGCGGGAACAAAATATCGCGGAGAGTTCGAGAGCAGGATTAAAGCGGTAATGAATGAGATTATTAACTTCAAGAATATCATTGTCTTTATCGATGAACTTCACACTCTGGTGGGTGCTGGCGGAGCAGAGGGAGCAATTGATGCTTCCAATATCTTAAAGCCCGCTCTTTCCCGGGGTGAGATGCAGTGTATCGGCGCTACCACCCTTAATGAATACCGCAAATATATCGAGAGAGATGCTGCTTTGGAAAGAAGGTTCCAGACGATAATCGTTAACCCTCCTGGCGTGGAGGAGACGATCGAAATCCTAAAGGGTCTGCGCACAAAGTATGAAACCCACCATAAACTTAAGATTGCTGATGCCGCCCTTGAGGCCGCAGCTAGACTCTCTGACCGATATATCAGTGGAAGATTCTTACCGGATAAGGCCATTGACCTAGTTGATGAAGCAGCCTCCAGGCTCAAAGTCAACCTCTCTATCCTTCCCGCCGATCTAAAGGAAATGCAAAAGCAAATTGCTAAAGTAACCACCGAGAAGGAGGAGGCCAGTTCCCATCAGGACTTTGAAAAGGCAGCAAAACTGCGGGATAAGGAACGGGAATTAAAGAGGAATCTTCTGGGAGCAAGGAAGAAATGGCAACAAGACCAGCCAAAGGGAAAAAATGAGGTAAGTGAGAAGGAGATCGCCAACATTGTGGCCAACTGGACAGGTATTCCGGTGGTCCAGCTTCAGAAGGAGGAAAGTAAAAGGCTCCTGGAGATGGAGAAGGAGATTCATCAGACGGTGGTAGGCCAGGATGAGGCAATAGCCGCCATCTCCCGGGCCATCAGAAGATCCAGAGCGGGTCTCAAAGATGCCCGGCGACCTATTGGCAGTTTTGTCTTTTTGGGTCCAACCGGTGTGGGCAAGACACTCTTGGCCAGAGCATTGGCCGGATTCCTCTTCGGCTCTGAGGATGCTCTTGTGCAGATCGATATGTCCGAATATATGGAGAAGTTTGCGGTAAGTAGACTCGTTGGCGCTCCTCCAGGTTATGTTGGCTATGAGGAAGGAGGTCAACTCACGGAGAAAATAAGGAGAAAACCCTATTCAGTAATTCTTCTTGATGAGATCGAAAAGGCGCATCCGGATGTCTTCAACATCCTTTTACAGATATTGGAGGACGGAAGGTTGACTGACTCTCTGGGAAGAACGGTTGATTTCCGTAACTGCATCCTTATTATGACCTCCAACGTGGGAGCAGAAACTCTGAGGAAACAAGGAGTTCTTGGTTTTGCCAAGCAGGATGAGGAAACCGGCTATGAAAAAATGAAAGAGAGGCTACTGGAAGAGGCAAAAAAAATCTTCCGGCCGGAGTTTCTCAATAGACTTGATGAGACTATTGTCTTTCGAAACTTAACCAGAGAGGAGCTCCTGAAAATTGGTGATTTGGAGATGGCTAAGGTTGAGGAAAGGCTGGCGGAGCAGGAGATTTCCGTAGAATTGGACAAAAGAGCCAAGGAGTTCCTGATTGCGAAAGGATACGATGAAAAGTTTGGCGCCCGACCTCTAAGAAGGGTTATCAGCCGCTACATTGAAGATAAACTTAGCGAGGAGGTTCTCAAAGGCACATACAAGAAGGGGGCAAAAATCAAGATCACTGCCGATGAGGAAAAACTGATCTTTAAATGAAGAAGATTTTCCTCCTCGTCGCTAAAGTTCGTTTTCGCAAAAGCATAAAGAATCTTTACTGCATGTACTTCACCAAAGTAGTTGCGGTGCTAACTTGCTCACTATCGTTCGCTTCGAACATTGCTCCTCACTACTTTGGTATTGGCGATTTATCGTAAAGACTCTTTTCTGATGTTACAATAGACAACGAGCTAATGCATCCTCAGAGAAAAATCTTCTTCTAGGAGAAAAACTATGTTGGGAAGTAAGATAATTGTTTATTGTGAGAGACAGAGTTCCTCGCCGGTCATTGCGAGGAGCGATAGCGATGTGGCAATCTCATTAGGATTGCTCCCCCCTTGTTTTACTCAGGGTTACGATGATGTGGTTGACTGAATTTACGTTGCGGTTCTATGAGAAACACTAGCAATATACTATGGATGACTTCTATAGCTTTCAGTGGCTATTTAACTTTCAAATCCGCTCGGCTATCAGGAGAGAAGACTTATCAAGGAACTTGCCCTTATTGTGGAGTTGAATTATCGGCAGTTAAAGATCATACAGATACCTGTCCAGTATGTAAAAAGACATTTTTAGTCTGGGAAGATGGTTTTTGCAAGATGAATAAGAACTAATGAGAGATGGAGACGAAAAACACAGAAGCCAAAATTGAAGCCTATAAACTCTATCTTGAACATATTCGCCATAACGAAGCAAATATAATTAGTTTTCTTGGTATCACTATCTCCGCCTTAGGAAGTTTCTATTGGATAATTAGAGTATGCCGAAATTTATTATGGATTGGTGCGATAGGAGCAACTGGTATAATTATTTGGGGAATTCTTTTTACTTTAGCATTAAGTTATACACATAG
>DAOVGU010000230.1 GCA_030672255.1 bacterium | reverse complement strand
CAGGATTCTTGACTTTTTTCTTCTTTCCAATTCCTGCCGCTGGTCATTGGAAAGAACTGGTATTGAAAGTAATTTTTTCATACTTTCAATATACCATAATTCAGTTTAAGATGTCAAGATGTTTCAGTTACAGGACACTAGTAGCTACTGTATGGACTATGACTTAGACGAGCGGATTTCTAAATATATGGATGTAACATCTAAAACACCCTTACTCTTTGATAGTGAAGGTGCATCTTTTTCCTCTAACCAGGAGTCCGGTTTTTTCTACACAATCCTATCCAACCGCCATTCTGATGGGACAAACTTCTGCTTTCTTGATGGTCATGCGGAGTGGATTTCTGATCCCCAGAATGCCTCTGATGAAGTTCTCTATTGGCGAGATCCTTAACAACTTTTCAATCTCTTAACTAATTCATCCGCTATTTGGTAAACAGGTCCGGCTCCAATGGTAAGGACAAGATCGAAAGGACGAATAATCTTCAAGAGATAGTTGAGAATTGAGGCAAAATCTGGAATGTAGAGAGCATCCCCCTTATTTTCCTTGATTTTCTCCACTAAATTTTCGCTGTTCACCAATCTTCTCTCCTCCTCACTATCCCGTACAAAATAGATATTGGGCACAATGATTAAATCCGCTTTTTTGAATGCTCTTGCGAAATCATCAAGAAGAAATCTGGTGCGGCTATACTGGTGGGGCTGAAAGATGGCAATAACCCGGGAGTCAGGATATCTTTGCCTTATAGCCGAGAGTGTGGCTCTGATCTCGGTGGGATGGTGCCCATAATCATCAATAATGGTGATATTACCAATATCTCCCTTCAGTTCAAATCGTCGGTCTACCCCTTTAAAGTTGCCGAGAGCATTTTCGATTATTTTCTTTCCAATACCTAATTGCTTGCAGGTGGCAAAGGCGGCTAAGGAGTTCAAGATATTATGTTTTCCCGGTATTTTTAAAGAAAGGGAGGCGGAAAATTTTTCCCGATATAAAATATTAAAGTCTGTACTATCCTTTTTGAGAGATACTTTGCTTGCCTGGTAGTCATTTCCTTCTTCTAACCCATAGGTAAAAACCTTTGTTTTTATTTTTGGTAGATATTTTTTTGCCTCTTCCGAGAGGACAAGAAAACCATCAGGAGGAACAAGAGAAATAAATTCGGCAAACGCCTTCTTTATCTCTTTCAAATTATGGTAGTAGTCGAGGTGGTCCTCTTCAATGTTGGTTACTACCGCTACTTTCGGAGATAAAGAAAGGAAGTTTCTCTTGAATTCGCAGGCCTCGGCTACCAGAAAATCGCTATCTCCTACACCGGAGTTACCTCCCAACTCTTTTACCTCTCCCCCAATGACAAAATTAGGTTCTTCCCCCGCCTCCTTTAAGATAGTTGTAATCATTGCGGTGGTTGTGGTCTTGCCATGGGTTCCGGCAACGGCAATACCAAATTTTTTCTCCATCACTAAACTAAGTGCCTGGGCGTAGGTAATCACCGGAATCTTTAACTCTTTAGCTCTTTTTAATTCTAAATTATCCTCTCCAATCGCGGCTGAAATAATAACCAGTTCTATATCTTTAGCAATATTTTCGGCTCTTTGGTCCAAAAAGAAGTTCATTCCCTCTCTTTCCAGTTTCTTTGTAAGATTTGACTCAACAATATCTGAACCGGAGAGAACCTTCTTCTCCTTCAGGAGAATCTGGCCAATAGCGGAGAGACCAATTCCTCCGCAGCCAATAAGATGAATTCTTTTTCTATCCTCTAACATATTTCAGGATACGCTCAGCCACCATCTCGGTCGCCTCTGGCTTCGCTAAAACTTTACTATTCTCGCTTAGTTCTGTCAATCTTTCCCTATCCTTCAGAAGGGAAAGAACCTCTCCTGCCAAACGAGGTCCAGAAAGCTCCCCATCCCGGATTAAAATTGCTGCTTTCCTCCTTTGCAAATATTGAGCATTAATCTCCTGATGCTTCCCTTTTGCGTAAGGATAAGGAATGAGAATGGCCGGTAGACCCCTAGAGGTAATTTCACTGATGGTGATGGCTCCGGCGCGCGCAATTACTAAATCGGCCGCAGCGTAGGCGTCCTCAATCCTCTCGGTAAAAGGAAGGACAACCGATTTA
>DAOVGU010000066.1 GCA_030672255.1 bacterium | reverse complement strand
CTTTCTCAACAATCCACCGATTTATCAAAGAACAGCACCTTGCCAAAACAGTTGACACTATTCAATTAACAGTTGGACAGTAGTGATTTTCTTTTATAACTTCTTTCCCTTGATTCTATCGCTAAGATGAGGACACTTCCTTTAAATATTTTATATACTACCATAATTTTATAACGAAGATGCAAAGAATATAACCCCTTATATACCCCCTTCAATTTCTTCCCCTGATAAGGATTTTTACTTAAAACAAACTCTATTTTTGCTTTTATCTTTTCTCTTTCCTTCTTGTTTTTAGAAAGATAGTGGAAATCTTTCTCAACACTATCTTTATAGAGGAGTTGGTATTTCATTTAATCTTCTGGTTCATTTCTTCTGAAGTAATAATTTTATCCTTGCCGTCATTCAATCTATCCAGAGCCTTTCGGTAGATAGCATCTTCATCAAGAAATCTATCCAAAGCTTCCCTGATAAAAAAACTTTTAGTCCTCGTTGTTTCCTTGCAAAGGGAATTTAATTTTTCCTCTATACCTTCAGGTATTTTAACCGTTATCACTTTCATTTATTTTCACCTCCGTATTATCTATAATACCATTCATAAAATTTTTTGTCAACAACCGTTATTTTCACTCTCATTTTTCTCCACTTCTATTACGCTGACCGAATGTGCCGAATTTCACCACCAAAGCTTTCATGTCTTAATATGGGATTCTTGAAATCAGTCTTCCACATTAAAATCTTCTTTCTCTCAATTTAATCTTCACGTGGTAATCTTTCCTTTACCGAAAGCATCTTAGGGAACCTTTTATGTGGTTCCTTCTGGTACCAGTAGGCAACGGAAGAGTAATCATCAGCTCGGTTATTAGCATGACCGTGCTCTATCGTTACCTTGATTGACTTTTTGAATGGTAATATAATCCCTATTTCCTCCGGTCCTATCATAACTGCTTACCCTTTTTGCCCTAAAATCCTTAAAATTCATCAAATCTCTAAGCATGATATCCTCTCTTTCAAACCCTCTCCTTTTGCTGTTAAGGAAATCTCTCTTTCATTTTTATTGATGAAGGAAAGTTCTACTTCTAAATACTCTTCGGGAAGAAGATTTTTTGCTCTTTCCGCCCATTCAACCACTACTACCCCTTTGCCGGAGAAGTATTCCTCATAGCCAACGGTATTCAACTCCCCTGGTTTCTTTAGCCGGTAGAGGTCAAAATGGAAAAGGGGAACTTTACCCGGGTATTCTTTGATAAAGATAAAGGAGGGGCTTCGGACAGGATTTCCTTTGATTCCTAACCCTTTAGCGATTCCCTTGGTAAGGACTGTCTTGCCGCTACCCAGCTCCCCAATAAGAGCAACGGTATCTCCAGGAAGAAGTAGTTTTCCAATCCTTTCCCCTAACCTTTTTGTTTCGGCTGGTGATTTGGTAACAAAAATTAGAGATTGGCTCATAATCTAAAATGGTCAAAACCATTGCCAGTTAGACGAATTCGCTTTCCTTTTTCATCAAGAAGAAGAATTTCTTTCTTTGCGACTTCGCCAATTTGGGTAATATGAACCTCCCCCTCCCCTGCCTTTCCCTCCCTTGATGGGAGGGGAGTAAGTTGTTGCTGTTTTCCCCTCCCTTGATGGGAGGGGTAAGGAGGAGGGTGATGGGAAACAGTAAATAGGAGTTCGAAATCTTCTCCGGCAGTTAAAGCATTTTCTAAAGAGACTGCCTCTTTTGAAAGAGGAATCTTTTTCTGATAGATTTTGGCTCCCACCTCACTGGCTTCACAAATTCTTTTTAGATCGCTGAGGAGACCATCGCTGATGTCAATCATTGAGGTAGGATGGAGATTCTTTACCAGATATCTTGCCTCCTTTACTCTGGGAATAAAGGAGAGATGCTTTCCTAAGATTGAACCGCCAAGGGCTCCCGTAATATAGATTTTATCACCTATCTGAGCCCCTTTTCTTAAGGTTAAATAATTCTTCTCCACCTCTCCCGAAAGTACAATATTGACAACAATTTTGGGAGAGGAGACGGTATCTCCACCAAGAATGGTCACCTTAAATTTTTTTGCCAGAGTCCTTATTCCTCGATAGATCTCATCAACAAACTTTACAGAAATTTCTTTTTTTAATCCCAAACTGACAAGTGCATATTTGGGAATACCTCCCATGGCCGCGATATCGCTGATGTTAGTTGCTAAAGCTTTCCATCCAATCTGAAAGGGAGTTGCCTTTTTATTGAAGTGAACACCTTCTATCAACATATCGGTTGTCAAAAGGAGATACCTTCCTTTTTTATATTTGATGACCGCCGCATCATCTCCGATGCCAAGAATTACCTCCTTATCAAGAACCTTTTCTTTCTCAGCAATGCGGTTAATCAGGCCAAACTCCCCAATATCCTTTAATTTCTTCATTGTATAGTAAAGTATAAGCGCCCCCTCCCTATCTTCCCCTCCCTCGAGGGGAGGGGATAAGGGGGAGGGTGATGGTTACGAAGTTTTCTTAGGTTATTTTTTTACACAGTCTAAACAGCGGATACAATCGAAAGAATCAGGGTTTTTGCAAATCTTTATCGGACATCCTTTTGCTTTCGGTTTCAAAAGGCTAACCCGATTAAATAGAGAAAATATGGCGCCAAGAGGGCAGAAGAGTTTGCAGAATCCCCTCTGGCAATAGATTATCAGGATGAGAATAAGAAGGAGGATAATAATCTTAAACCAGAAGAAAAAACCAATCATTTCTCTGATACCAGGGTTAAATATCGCCAGAGGAATGCCTGCCTCCAGAGTTCCCACCGGGCAAAGTTTGCAGAACCAGAAATCTTTCGTAAAGAAAGGAAGAGCAATTACTAAAAGAATAAGGATGAGAAATTTCAGATAACCTAATTTCTCGGGAACCTTGAATTTTCGGGTTGGAGTCTTGTAGAGGAGGTCCTGCAGGAACCCAAAGGGACAGAGCCAACCACAGGTTGCTCTTCCGAAGATAGAGCCAATAATACCCAAAAGGCCAATGGTCAAAAATGGAAATGAGCCAAGAATAAGAAAATGCTGTATTGTCCCAATCGGGCAGGCAAAAATGGCCAGAGGACAAGCAGCGCAGTTAAGTACTGGACAGGGAACAAATTTCAGGAAAGAAAGGTAATAGGAGTTAAAAAAAAGCAGGGGAAAAATCTGAACG
>DAOVGU010000197.1 GCA_030672255.1 bacterium | reverse complement strand
AAAGCCCGGAAGATGAGCCATAGTAGACATAAGCTTTCCCCGCATTTGAGTTGGTTGTATCAAAGCCGCTTGCTCCCACAATCACATCGGAGTAGCCGTCACCGTTCACATCCCCGGCTGTAGAAACACTGCGGCCAAAGTAGGCATTTGCCTGGTCATCACCGGAGGAGGTCCAGGCAGGAGTTGATAAAAGCCCGGAAGATGAGCCATAGTAGACATAAGCTTTCCCCGCATTTGAGTTGGTTGTATCAAAGCCGCTTGCTCCCACAATCACATCTGCGTAACCGTCCCCGTTAACATCCCCGGCTGTAGCCACACTGCGGCCAAAGTAGGCACCTACCTGGTCATCGCCGGAGGAGGTCCAAGAGGGAGCTGAAAGGAGAATATGTTGGTCAAAAATAGCTCCGCATATACCAATAAGCACCGTTACCACGAGAATCCAGGTTCCCCAGATAGATTGATTTCTCATCTTTATATCCTTCTTAGGTGTCATTCTGAGCGGAGCGAAGAATCTCTCTCTTCAAAGAAGTGAGGGATTGCCACCCCTGCTTCCGCAGGGGCAGGCTTGCTGACGCTTCTCGCAATGACACTTCGCGTCATTTTTCTCCTCAATCACTCTTCTGGTGGGGCGGGCGGCTCAGGAAGAGGCGTAGGTTCCTCAGGCGTAGGTTCCTCAGGTGTCACAGTTGTCAGGGGTTGCTCAATGACCTGTTGCTGGGGTGTCTGCTCCTGAGTAACCGAACCGGTGGGGCTTACCCCTTTCTCTAACTCTGCCTCCCTCTCAATGACCTCGGGAGCAAAAGGCAATTCCTCCTCAGGAATTTCACTACTGATTTCGGTGTCCCGGAGAAGAGCATCAATCACTTCCGGCTCAGGAATATATGGGGGCAAAGGAGGTTCTCCGGCAAATACTCGGGTAGCAAAGTTCTTTCTGATAATTCTTCTTCTAATAATGCCCCTGATATTTCTTACCTCAATTTGTTTTGCTAGAACTACTATCTCGGTTATTCTCCTTGTGACCACCCAGACGATAAAATGTGTTCCTCTCACTCCGGCTACTGCGGTAGGGGTTTTGATCTCATAGAGAGAGCCTTCTCTGTATTCCTTTCCTAAAAGTGCTCTCACCTTACCCAAGGTGAGATTAAAAGTTGCCTCTCTTTTCTCTTCTCTTTTCTGATAGAGAAACTTCTCAACCGAGAGCTTACTTCTGCTTCCCAAGGCTAAAATAGAATCGTCAACAAAGAGAATCTTGAGTTTAGAGCCCCTTGCCGTGATAATGGTATCGGTGGGATATATTTCGGCTAAAAGAGTAGCCGGCGCACTCCTTCCCTTATGGATGATTTTGGCTCTACCTTCTACTGCTACCACCTTGCCAACTGCTTTCTCTTCCGCAGAGGAGAAAGAAGGGTAAAGAAGAAAGGTAGCCAAGAGAATGCCAATCAGCACAATAATACCTCTTTTCATCGTAATCTCCTATTTAACACCAAGGCGAGGAGACTTTCGTAGATGGCATTAGATCCCGTATGAATGCCCGAGCAGAGGAGGAATCCATAGCGAGCATCTCTGCGAGCGTGCCATCGAGAAAGTGCACCGAGCCTCAGAATTTAAACTCGGTCATTAAAGAATAGATATTGCGGCTATAAGTGTAATTTGCGATATTAGAATCGTTATCCACATAGGTATAGGCAAAGGAAAGATTAAGGGATTTGTTGAGCCTTTGAGAAAGTGAGAGAGAATAATTCCTCTCATCATCCTTTCTCTTCTGGTTATAGATGGTATCAACATTTTTATATCGGGTAGGATGATAGGTAAGACCTAATTTCAGTTTGAGATTCTCCGTTAGAGGATAAAGGTAGGAGAGTAAAATATAATGGCCAGTATAGTCCCAATTGCTTCCCCTTGCGTCATTATCTTCATAGGCATAACCAAGCTTTAGATAACTTTTATTTTTGAAGAAGAAATACTGATTTATTCCCGGCATATTATTCGTGGCATCCTGGTTGGTGGAGCCGGCGGTACTTTGGAAATAGTCCTTCTCCCGGAATTGATAGTAGAATTGGGTTAATTTACTCTTTCTGAGAGTGAGATTGGCGGTGGGAATGATGGTATGAACCGCTAAATAGTCATTACGCGCAAGAGCAAGCCAGTAGTAGTCATAGGAATATTGTAGCCTGAACTTCCATGGTTCTCTCTTGGCAGAAGCGTAGAAACCAGCGGTATGTCCCTGAAGGTCATAATCGGTTAATTCGTGATGCCGACTCTGATAAAAATTATAAAATGTAGCCAGTTCTATGGGTTCCCTGATTGGTTTATATTCTAAATTTAAATTAAAGAGTGCTCGCCAGTCCTCCTGGTCAGAGATGGCGGTAGTTACACCGGAAGGATTAAGCACAACATTATCGTCGTATTCGGCGCCAAACTTTCCCGAAATAGCCCATCTTTTTTTAGCCGGTATTTTTCTTTTTTCTACCGGTTTCCCTTCCATTTCATCAATCAGGAGTTTGGTTGCTTTTTTCAGTTCTGGATCAAGAGTGGCCGCTTTCAATAAGGCTGATTTTGCCTGGGGATAATCCTTCAGGTAGAAATAGCAACTGCCTAAATAGAAATAGGCTTTGCTATCTGCTGGCTTGAGCTTTACTATTTCCGCAAACTCCTCAGCCGCCTTTCGGTAATCCTTCTCCATAAAGGCTACCACCCCTTTAGAAAAATGAATCTCCGGTGATTCTACCGCTCTCGCTCTTTGGGAAAAGGACAAAAGCGTAATTATCAAGGCTAAAAGAATAAATCTTGTTTTAATCATCATTTTTATTATACCCTAAAAAATTGTTTTTGTTAAGAAAAAGCTTTTTTACATGTAGTGCGACCCTTTTAGGGTCGTCTTATAAACTTATCGAAGCCAGGTAAATAGAACTCCTCTTTTCTTCGTGAGAGGAATAGTTACTTGTTATTATATCATTTTTACTTGCTCTCCTTTAACATTTCCAGCAGAATTTTGTGTTACTTTTTCTCAATTCCTCCCCATAATTTCGGCATTAAACCGAACCAGCCTCTCACGCGATTTTCTGAGTTTCTCTCCAAGCCATTTATATTTCTTTTGGTATTCTTCATAGTCCTTGTTCCATAACTTATTATGCTTCATAGAAAGAATATTCGCTTCTTTTTTGAGTTTATCTATTCCCGGTTTAAATTTGTTAACTATTTCTGCTTTTTTCTTACCAGAAGTTTTCGAAAGGGCATCCTTGAGTTGCTTTGACTGCATTCTGGCTTTTGGAAGAAGGCCTTTCAGTTTCTCTATGAGTTCTTTATCTTTTCTTAAAAGATTGGCTTCATCTATCCCTAATTCATTCAATTCTTCAGTTATATGCTTCTGTTCTTGTTTAATTATTCCCGCTTCTTT
>DAOVGU010000019.1 GCA_030672255.1 bacterium | reverse complement strand
AATTTTTTGCTGACTATATTGTTATAGATGGAATAAGCGGGAAATAATGGAAGAAGTGAAAGAAGGAGTGAGGAGTAGAAGAAAAACTGGAGGTGAAAATGGCTTATAAAATTGAGTTTGGTGATGTGAAGATAGAAGGATTTGCAGGAAGTTATGCGGAGTTTCTGGAACAGGTAACCAGGATTCTTGATCTTGCAAGAAAATATGGGGTTCTTTAGTCAGGACAGGATATCAGGAGGGGGATAAAAAAGGGAGAGAGTTTTTATCCCCCTTTTTGGAAAGGAGCAGATATGTATAGTCCAAGAATAGACGAGGGGTTGATTCCAAAACTATATTGTATTGCCAAAGCAGAGAATGTGCCGATGACAAAACTGGTCAATAATTTGCTGAAGAAGGCAACAGATAATGTCAAGGTGGCAAAGAAAATAAGAACAGAGGAGACAGCAATGCCAAAAGAAACTTATGTTATCCAGGGAAAGGAGAGAGCATGAAAGTAAGCGGAATAAGAAGGATAAGTCAGATTACAGAACATCTTTATGAAATAGGAGAGGAAATAAGTCCTGAGGATATTGTTAAGGTTATGCGTCTCCTGGCCAAAAAGGAAAAAGAACTGCAATCAGGATATTATGAACACAAAAAAATTCTATATAGCAACAAGGATTTAAGCAGAGAAGAATTCAGTCTTTTGCTGGAAAAGGCAGGGGATAGTTCATTGAACGTTTATAACATTCTTGATGGTTATTTCCAGCGTGAAGAGATTATCAATAAGATCAGGGGATTGGTTAAGGTGAGAAGCTCCACAACAAAGGCATCTGCCATTGACCGTATAGCAAACGATAAGGAGCTGCTTTTCAGTACCTTTAAAGAAGAGATTATTAATAGTAAATCTTTAAATTTAAAGAATTTCTGTGAGGGGAAAAATCTGGTTCCGGCAGTCAATGAAAAAGACAATCTTGTTTTCGGATCCTCCTCTCCATCCACAGAAGCAATCTCCGGAAGAATGGAGGAGCAGTTCTGGCAGTTATCCTGGAATAACAAGGAAGAGAAGATTTCTGGTTACAATTCAAGGGCATACAATACCTTTCTCTTTTTCAACCTGAAAGATAAGGATGAAAAGATAATAAAAATGATCAGGGAGATTTCGCCGATAGACAAGGAGCTGGATTTGAAGCTTTATACAGAAGAAATAGAGGCTACTGATTTTAGGCTTTCCCTTCCTGAGGAGATTCTCTATCCTGTGGAGATTGATAAGCTTGGCTCTTATTTTGGTAAAAGGCATGCCTCAAAGTTTGAGACCTTTGCTGCCGGACTTGAGGAAAAGGCAGATGAAAAAACAGTTCGTAAGTTTCTAGGAAAGAAATTCCTTCTCAGATCCAAAAAAGGCAACAAACTTTATCTTGGTATGGCGATAGACAAAGAACTGTTTGAAAAGATAGCAGTCAATCTCTCCATACAATATCTTGACGAGACAAGCATTGTCTGTAAACTGGGGGAGAAGAAAACCAGAGAGGTAATATCTGCCTTGTGGGAGATTTGCAGGAAAACAAGCATCTGGGGCTCGGCAGAGATCGGAAAGGCTTTTTATTTAGTGAGATTAGATTAGAAAGGAGGCCTATGTTAGAGAAAATAGTTATCGGCTGGCAGGAAATAGAGAAGATATTTCTAGTTAATGTTGCCCTTTGCAAGCCTTTTATTCTTATGGGAAGGCACGGGACGTGCAAGACAACAGTGGCAAAAGAATTAAGCAAAATCTATGGAGAGGATGGCTTCAGGTTTTATGATGCAACAAAAGATGATCTGGTCCGCATTGCCGGTATCCCTATGCCTGATAAACTTGCTGAAGGCAAATTAGAGTTTTCAAGACATGACCGGAGTATCTGGGAGGCAAGAGTAATCGTGGTTGATGAATTAACAAGAGCGAACAAGGAAAACCAGAATTTATGGCTTGAGATTCTGGAGGAAAAAACCTGCTTTGGCAAGGCATTGAATTATGAAACATTTATTGCCACAATGAATCCTGAAAGTTATGCCTCCACCTTCAAACTGGATGAGGCTTTGCTTGACAGGTTTTATGCAGTGGTGCCTGTCCCGGAATTGCAGAAAGAGACAAGTAGCGAGACTTATAAGCAACTTATCAACGTGAATCTGGATAAAAGAAATAATGGATTTAATCCGGCAGAGATGAAGGAAAAAGTAGAAAGGATAAAGGAGAATTATCAGAGAATAAAAGAGAACAAAAAGATTTGTGAGGGTATTGTTGAATATGTGGCCAATTTTTTTGAAGTGCTGCTTTCCCAGGCAGAATGCTATATCTCTCCGAGAAAGACTGTTCAGCTTACCGAGGAGATAATGGCTCTCTCTGCCCTGGAAGAGGATCCTGATAAATCTGCTGAGACAGCTCTTGTCTATACCTTGAGCATTCCTCTCAAGATAAAACCTGAGATGCTCTTGCAAATCCATCAGAATCTTAAACCTTTGCTCAGGAAGTACTCCTTATCTGAGACGGACAGAGTAAGGCTTGAGATAACCAAATTACAAAAGCCGGAGGAGTTGATTGATTATCTCGGGAATAATGTGGAAAGAGTCCAGGAATTTCTCCCTTTTGATGAATTCGAGAAATTGCTGGCAAAGATAGACGTAAAGGAAGAATCTCTCCTGATTTTTCATCAGATTTTGCAAAGAGTAAAAGGACATGAAGAGCAGAAAAGGAAAACAGAGGGAAAACTTGTCCTCCTGACTGCAGAAAAAATCGGAAAGATTATTGGTATTCTTACCGAGAGAGAGGTTTACAGTCAAAAGGATATGGAGGCGAAAGAAAAAGCCGGAAATTTCATGGGTTTGCTGAGAAAACTACCTCTGTCTGAGCCTATTGTGAATTTCATCTTCAGCAAGGAATTCCAGGATGAGGGCAAGGTTATTGAGTTTATCAAAAAAGGAGGGGCTGATGAAATTAAACCAGAAACTTGTTAAGGCCTGTTCCTGCCTTGGCATAAACCTGCTTGAGATAAGCAGATTTGTCCAGATAAGTGATGTTCCTGATATAGCCTGCTGGGGTTTTGACAAGGAAAAGAAGGAGAATTTCATCTTTATTAATCCCAAAACATTAAGATTCTCTTTGGAGTCGATACAGATTGTTTTGAAACATGAGATTCTGCATTATGCCGGCTACAGGGAAATAGGCGGTGCAAAGGACAGGGAACTGGCAAATATTGCCCTTGATATAAGCATCAATAAAATTCTGACTATTACCTACAAGAAGAAAATGAAGGCTCTTTGCGGAAGAATCTATCCTGAAACCAGCAGAAAGACTATTGTCAGCCTGGCAAGACCTGACCTCTGCTTAAATGAGATTAATGAAAAACTAAAGGATTTATGGAAAGAGATATGGGAAAGAGAAGAGATACCTTCCCCTGACTCCCTTTACTATAAATTGTTGTTCCACAAAGAGGGAATAAGCATAGGGGGAAATCCTTTTACAGCCAGCGAAAATGCCGGGATTGTTTTAAGAGACATGCCAGCAAATGGAGAGGACAAGTTTGAAAAAATAGAGAAAGAGGCATTGGAAAAGGTTATCTCTGATAGCCAGGAGGGAAAACTTTTCAGCAAACAGATTTCCAGAATGTTTTCCAGAATCCTTGTGGGAAAAGAAGGAGTTGATACAAAGAATATAGAAAGTTTTATCCAGAGATTAAGAACAAAACAGCAGCTTGATGATACTGCTTCGAGAATGATTAATGCTCTTGATGGCAGTTCAAAAATCCAGGTATATCCTTATCAGTTAAGCAGGCTCGGGCTTGTTTATCTTGCCTGTGGGGTGAGCAAGGTATTGCCTCTTTACTGGAACAAGGTTCCTGAATCAAGAAAACCAAAACTTGCTATCTATATTGATACCTCTCCAAGTATGGAGAATTACCAGAAAATGGAGGTCTTTCTGGTGGACGAACTGAAAGATTATTTTCCCACAAAAATATTTGCTTTTGCCGGAGATGTTACAGAAATAAATACGAAAGATTTTGCCTCCGGCAATTATGAGGAAGGCTATTCCACTGACTTTGACGTGGCAATTGCTCATTTGCTTGATTCAGAATTTGATGCCGGGATTATTTTTACTGATGGCTACTCCTCAATAGGTTATGAGAATGAAGCAAAATTCAGGGCAGACAGGAAAAGACTTTTTACGGTTTACTTCACAGAAAACGGCAGACCAAGTTCTGATCTTGATGAGCTTTCCGAAGAAGTAATGGTAATTAGCAAGTAAAAAGAGAAAGTATAAAGAAATTCGCCCGGTTTTATTCCGGGCATTTTTATTTTGAGGAGGTGAGAGAAAAATGAGAGAGGTTTATATTATCAATGGCTATGGCATCAGGGCAGGAAATTTGCAGGAGGCAATAGAAATAGCCAAGGATATGGGTTTGCTTTAAGTTAAATAAAAGTGCCCTGTGAACAGTTATATGCCAAGTAGCAGGGCATTTCTTTATTAAAGAGGAGAAAAATGCGAGGGGGTATAGATAAAAAAACGGTTAAGGCTGGTCAGAACCATATT
>DAOVGU010000138.1 GCA_030672255.1 bacterium | reverse complement strand
CTTCCTTTAATTTTTCTATAGCATATCTATAACGGCTGGCACAGGTATCCTGAGAAGCCTTTAATATCTGACTAATTTCCTTAAAGGTAAAACCTTGCCAAATCTTTAAAGTTATCACCTCTCTTTGTTCTACCGGAAGTTTAGAAAGAGCAAAGTTCACCTTTTCCTTCTCCTCAAAAGAGATGTTTTTCTCTCTGGGCTCCAAGAGAGTATTAGCCATTTTTTCTTGCGATTTCCGATTCTTTATTTGCACTTTTATAAAATCTCTTGCCTCATTTCTGGCCATCGCAAAGAGGTATCTTTTCAAGTTTCGAGCTCTAAAGATTCGTTTTTGATGGCGAACAATTTTTAAGAAAAGGTTCGCCAACACATCTTCCGCATCTGCTTTATTAGAAAGAAGGAACAATAAATAGTAAAAAAGGGATTCTCCATAGTCTTCGTAAATTTTCTTGACCTTTTCGTTCTCCATCCACCTCTATAATATAAGACTGAAAAATTCGTCAAATTTGTTTATTTATGGATGAAACAAGATGGTTTCTTAAGAGAAATGACTTTTCCTGAGCAAAGATTCTATCTTGGCGACAACCTCTTGAGGAGCCTCTTTGTTGCTCATAACTATCCACTTTATTCTTTTGTCTTTGCGGAACCAGGAGAGCTGCCTTTTGGCAAACCTTCTTGTATTCCTTTTTACCAACTCTATTGTCTCCTCCAATGTTCTCTTACCCTTTAAGTGAGTGATTGTCTCTTTATAACCAATCGCCTGCATCGAGTTTAAGTTTTCGTCATACCCTTTTTCTAAAAGAGCTTTGACTTCATCAATAAACCCTTTAGCAAAAATTGCCTTTACCCTTTCATTGATTCTTTTGTAGAGTTCCTTTCTTTCTCGGTTAATTCCAATAATCAGAGTCTGAAATGGTCTCGCTGGTTTCCTCTGATGCAAAACAGAGATAGGAATACCTGTAGCATAAAAGACCTCTAATGCCCTTTTGATTCTTCGGCGGTCGTGGGAATGAATTTTTTGACTTGCTTTTTGGTCAACCTTTTTTAATTCTGAATATAATTTTTCCGTAGATACTCCCTTGATCCTTTTTAAAAAGGCTCTTTTTTTCGATAAATCAATCTCTGGACTTTCAAAGAGACTATCAACCACCGCTCGGATGTAAAGACCACTACCACCAACTAAAATGGGAACTCTTTTTCTCCGATGAATATCTCTGATTATTCTTTCTGCCTTTTTTGCATATTCAAAGACATTAAAGGGTTCATCAGGTTTTAGAAGGTCAATAAGATGATGGGGGATAAGTTGTTGTTCGCGAAGAGAAGGTTTGGCGGTGCCAATATCCATCCCTTGATAGAGTTGCATCGAGTCCGCGGAGATAATCTCCCCGTTAATTCTTTCAGCCAAAGAAATGGCAATCTTTGATTTCCCCACTGCCGTGGGCCCAAGGATAACCAAAAGAGGAGTTGCCATTAAAATGTTGCTCCTCTCCTTCCGGTTTTCTGCTCCATCTCCAGTAATTTCTTGCCATATTCAAAACCGACAATGGCTGCTGGGTCATCACTCCTCATTGTCCGACTTTTGGTTCTTTCCTGATCATAAAATCTTCTTTTCTTTTGCAGTTTTAAGAACCGTTCTTGGAAATCGTCAAAATTGGAGCCATAAATATGGTAGGAATCGGAGATATCCAAATAGTGACCTACAAGAATTTCCTTTCTCTTTTCTGAGATTTTTTCACAGATGAACTTCTGTAGTTCCGTAAGACCAAAAATGTTCATAAATGCGGCCCGGTAGGCATCACGACTTCTCCAATAAGTATGCATATTTAAGAACAACTTTCCCTTCTCTTTAACAATGCGGCACCAAACTCTCTGCAAACAGGGAGGGTCATCTGTCGGAGGATCAACCGCTGGAATCCAGGTAATTGCCTGCGCCCTTCGCGAATATTCCGATTGGGATAATTTTTCCACGATATAGTCTATCTGATTAATCCTTCTGTGATAATTAAAAAGTCGCTCATGGTAGGTATAGGTCCAGGAGCCCTCTTTGGGATTGATCCATTTATCATGAACACCAAGAACTACTTCCTGCCGATACTTCTCCAGATCTTCCAGTCCACCGGGAAAGGCGAGATGAATTCTGGGCTCAGCAAAAGGTTCGGCTATCAACATAATCATTGTCCCGTCTTTGCTGGGTGGATCCTTTGGATTGTCATATTCTGTTTTAATCTGAGCACCCTCTTCCCATAGTTTAAGAATACTCTTCTCCCAGACCTCGGCGATTCCTTTTCCCTCTACTTTAAGAACCGGGATATTCATTCTCATAAAATTACAGCACTATAACCTCAATGTGTCAAGAAATCTAATTTCGGTGACAAAATCTACCACCTTCTGCCGAGATACCTGAACCAGTGAGAGCAGCTATCCTTGTTTTAATGGATCGCTCTCTTCAACAGAATAGATATTCCATTCTTCGGAGCTTCGGGTTCGGGTTTCAATCCTTGTTTTAATGGATCGCTCTCTTCAACAATATCCGGCCAAGGCCGCCCGGTCAATCACCTCCAGGTTTCAATCCTTGTTTTAATGGATCGCTCTCTTCAACAATCACATCAGCATACAAAGGTGTCTTCTCCATAAGTTTCAATCCTTGTTTTAATGGATCGCTCTCTTCAACTTA
>DAOVGU010000263.1 GCA_030672255.1 bacterium | reverse complement strand
GACCCCTTACATTGAGGAGGAAGGATGAAGACTAATCAAGAAAATCTGGGTAAATTGGAAACTGTATACAAGGATTATTTAGAAGGAGAAAGGGTTAATCGATTCTTTGCTGAGTTTGACATCCATTTTGCGGCCGGTCACTGGTGCGCGGGAGACTTTCTGGATCGGTTTGCAACCACAGGATACAATTTAGAGCTTGACTCTGGAATTGTTGCTCAGATTGAAAGAGTGGCAAAGGCGGGTATCAAAGGGATTGAGTTCCACGAAGCACTTTTCATCGATAAAAACTTTAAGAAAGATCCCGGTAAAATCTCCGAAGTAAAGGATGCTCTTACTAAATACAATCTTATTCCTACCAATATGAATACCAATCTCTTCACCCATCCTAAATGGAAATTAGGCGGAATTACCAATAGCGATCCAGCAATTCGCAAGGATGCGCTCTCAATAGCTTTGCAGGGAATAGAGACTGCCAAGGAGGTTGGCTGTTCTTCTGTGGCACTGTGGCCGGGTTCCGATGGCTGGGACTATAATTTCCAGGTGAATTATGGCCAGATTCTTGAGCGATTTATTGAAGGCTGCATTAGTATTAACAAAAGAGCAATAAGCGCCGGGCTTAAGTTTGGCATTGAGGCAAAACTACATGAGCCAAGGGAAGGAAATATGATTATTCCGACAACCCATTGTGCCGCCCTTGTTGCAAAAATGGTCAATGAGGAATGCGAAGGGAATAATATGGGTGTGGCTATAGATTATGGCCATGAACAGATGTATGCGGTGGAGCCTGCCTTCACCCTTTATGCGGTACAGAGGTTTGGAGTGCCGGTGGTCAACTTTCATATCAATAATGCCAAAACCCACTCCAATGATGAGGACAGAATTGCCGGAACAGGAGATAACTGGAAGTTGGCCGACTTCTGCTATGCGGCAATCGATACTGGCTACTCCGGTTGGTTTGGAGAGGATCAGTTTACCTATCGGCTCGATCCGGTAAAAGCGATGTCTCTTTCCCGAGAACTCTTTGCCAATGTGATGAAAAGAGCCTTGCAGATTTACGCTCACCGGGATAAACTACAAAAGGCCCAGGCCACAGGTGATGCATCCTATACCATTGAGGCAGTGAAGAAATACCTGGTTTAAGGAAAATAGGGGCTATGAACATGGACATCTGGACTAATACCTATCTTCTACTTCCTGGCTTTATCAGAGGAACTTTTTTCTTGCAGAGAGGACAATTCTTCTCTGAGTAGGTTATTAAAGGGATATGGGCTAAAACCTCTTTTCTTACTCCAAAATCTACCCCTGATTTAATCAGGGGCTCTTTGCTCCTTTCTATTATGGCAGCAATACCAACTGCCTCTGCTTTATTTTCTCTTACTAAATCCAGTACCTCTTTGGTGGAGGCTCCAGTAGTGATGACATCTTCCACCACCAAGCATTTCTCTCCCTTTTGAATGGAGAAACCCCGTCGCAGCCTCATCTTCCCTTCTTCCCTTTCGGCAAAGATTGTCCTTTTCTTGAGGATTCTGCCTAACTCAAAGGAAAGGAGAATCCCTCCGATGGCCGGTCCAATTACCAAATCTATTTTTTCCCTTTTAAAGCGAAGAGCTAATTCCTCAGAAATCAGTGTTGCATACTCGGGATACTGAAAGACCTTCGCCGCCTGAAGATAATCTGGGCTGTGCAGTCCGGAAGAGAGAAGAAAATGCCCCTTGAGAATCCCTCCACACCTCTCAAATATTTTTAAAACCTTTTCTTCTTTCATTTTTGCTTATCCTGATATAATATGTAGGGGTTCGATTCATCGAACCCGCGGGCTTGATAAATCAAGCCCCTACGCAATGACACTTCGTGTCAGATTTTTTGAATTATTTTTTCCACCAAATGTGTCAATTTTGGCTCCGCGGAGGTGCTCACTCTAAGAAGCTCCTCAATATTGACCGGTTTTAAAGCATCGGGAAGGCAACTATCGGAAACAATAGAAATTCCCAGCACGCGCAGACCGCAATGGATAGCCACAATCACCTCTAAAACGGTAGACATCCCCACCAAATCTGCCCCAATACCGCGTAAGAAACGATATTCTGCTTTTGTTTCCAGATTTGGGCCGGTTACTCCGAGATAGACCCCTTTTTTAAGAGAGATATTTTCCTTCAGAGCAACTCTCTCGGCTAATTCCATTAATCTTAGATCATAAACCTCGCTCATATCAGGAAACCTTGGCCCCAGCCTCTCATCATTGGGACCAATTAAAGGATTAGCCCCGGTGAGATTAATATGATCACTGATGAGAACCAAATCCCCGGGTTTATAGTCAGGATTCATTCCCCCGGCAATATTGGACTCAATAAGAATTTTGATTCCCAGTGCCTTCATCACTCTAATAGGAAAAGTTATTTGAAAGACGGAATATTCTTCATAAAGATGGAATCTTCCTTGCATCGCCAC
>DAOVGU010000067.1 GCA_030672255.1 bacterium | reverse complement strand
TCGGTTAATTCTCTATGTCTTCGGTTATATTCTGGCATTTTTCCTTTTTCAATGAAGGAAAGGTAGGTCTTTGCCCCTTCATCCACTGGCTGTGCTCCTACCGCTTTTACAATATTATAGAAAACTTTAGAATTGTCGCGGATAATACAGGGAGCCAGTAAATTGCCACATTTCTCTTTTGGTTGGTCTAACCAGTAAGAAGAATGCCATTTGCGGATGGCGGTGAAGAAAGGAGATTTAATTACATCGGCAAGCGTTTCCCCTCGTTCATAGACTTTGTAAATATTGTGATAATCTTTATCTACAAAAGGTATAAACACACAGGGGGTAATGGTGCCATCCCACATAATGTAAAAGTAACCTCCTCCTTTGGCCGCTGCTATACATCCATCAGAGGCGGTGCCAGAGTTCCAAAAGTCGGCGATAAATATTTTGTCCTTCTCTACTCTTTTCCAGATTTTTCTGTACATCTTTACCCTTTGCTCTGGAGTAACCATTAAACTTAGAGAAGGATTTCTCCCAATGGGCATATATTGGAAATACCAGCCATAAAAGGTACCTTTTTCCTTGAAGAAGAAATTTACAAACTCATCGGAGAGGAGAATATCTGCGTTATGTGAGCAAGGCGTTACTGAAATACCAAACATTACTCCAGATTCTTTTAAGTTATCCATCGCTTCCATAATTTTCTTCCAGGTCCCTTTTCCTCTCCTTTCATCGGTCTCTTTTTCAAATCCCTCTACGGAAATAGCGGGAGTAAAATTACCCAATCTACCTAACTGCTTAGCCCTTTCCTTATTTATCAAGGTGCCGTTGGTATAGGCCATAAAATAGACATCATCGTGTTTAACCAGGATATCCATTAAAGTTTTGTTCCCGTCTTTATACATAAATGGTTCTCCTCCAGTGATGACAAAGAAATGGGCAGAAAATTCTTTTTTCATATCGGTAATTATTCGGTCAAAAATTTTATAATCTAAGGTATGTCTGGTATAAACATCGCCGGCGTAGCAACCCTTGCATTTTAAATTACACGCATTGGTGGGAGCGATAGTGATGAGACCGGGTGGTCTAAAACCGTGAGCTTCCTTAAATTCTCTTCTGGTACGAATACCCTCCACAAAGATTTTGGAAAGAAATACATTAGCCAGTTTTCTTACACATTCCTTTGATATATTATCAGAAGCAAAAGCTCTGTCCATAGAATTAAGAAGGGCTCTTCCCATATAAAACCTATCTTCCTTAACCTTTTCTGGCCGCTCCGGCCCTTTAAGAGACATCTTATAGGTAGATTTCTCAATGGCCTTGATTAGCGCTTTTCTGGTTTTTGAATTTCTCAAGCCCATATTTATCAAAGAAGTTGCAGCCTTAAAGGAAGTCCCTTTCTCCATAATATTGAATACTTTTTTCTCTAAATTCATTTTCTCTCTTCCTCCCCTCTCTTCTTCAAAAAACTTCGCTATGTGAAGTATTTAGTTAAAAAAATTATACTCTTTGGACCTCTGCCCTCTTCCCAACTCGGGATACCACTTTCAATATATTAATCAGAGTGTCTCGATCATGTTGAGTCAATTTTTCCAAAACAACAGCAACTTGCCTTTGTTTTTTTACATTTATCTTTTTGAGAATCTCTAACCCTGTATTTGCCAAATCAACCCAGACTACACGGCGATCCTTTATATCTTTCTTTCTCTGAACAAAACGCCTTTTTGTTAGGCGATTTACCAATTCTGTTGCAGTGCTTAAAGCAATTTTTAAACTTTTACTTAAATCACCTATTGTGCACTTTCCTTTCTTAGCCAATGTGTCTAAGGCAAGGTATTGTTGAAGCGTTATCTTTATCCCGTAAAACTTATGCGGATCTGAAATTTGAAAATGCTTAACCAAAACGGGTACAAGACTATCCAATTGCAAAATATACTTTCTTAAATCTTTCTGCCTCATTCGCATTTCCTTTTACTTCAACTAATTAAATTAGATTCCCGCTTACTAACTGCGGGAATGACATTAAAGAGTACAAAAATAAGTTCTGTCATTCCTGTGTAGACAGGAATCTAATGTTTCGGGCTAAACTTTGAAATTCCATACAAGAAATTAATACTTCGTATCCCTAACTATTTAGTAGTATACTAAAATTATATGATTCTGTCAAATAGCGCCAGATTATTTTCTACTTCCTGGTTTTATCAGAGGAATCTTTTTCTTACAGAGGGGACAATTCTCTTCTGAGTAGGTTAGTTCCCCTTTCTGGAGTAGCACAAATTTCACGGGTTACTGGCCCCACAAGAATTGCACGAAAAAACTATCAAAGGATGATTAAAGTATCTTCCTTTATCGGTCGTAAAAGTCTGGGAAAAGTTGTGCAGGAAATTAAACGCATCATCAAGGATATTCCTCTGCCTGCCGGTTATAGTATTCATTATGGCGGTGAAGTTGAATGGATGGAGGAAAGTTTTCGTGACCTTTATATCGCTCTAACTCTCGCCGTTGTTCTCACCTATTTAATCCTTGCCGGAATTCTGGAATCATTCCTGCAACCTTTTATCATTATGTTTACATTGCCT
>DAOVGU010000219.1 GCA_030672255.1 bacterium | reverse complement strand
GCTTTAAATTTGATGACCTGGAGGGACTTAGACATCTACCTGGAAACCAATGAAATGAACGAAAAGAAATTCTTCAACTTAGGAGGAGAGATAGCAGTGAGTCTCAAACCCCACAGGATGCATTGCAGAAATGAGTTTATTGGCAAAACACCTAATCTGCCAGTTGGTTTTTACTGGGCAGTATATACCACTTTGAAATTCCCGGAAGTTTGGAAAATAGACATATGGACTATGGATTCAAACCAAATAAGGCTCTACCAGAAAGAATTTGATGATTTGAAGTCCAAAATTAACCGGGAGAAAAGACTGATAATTTTAATGATTAAGAATCACTTTTGTAAACATTCTGAATATCGCAGAAAATTTAATAGTGCCGATATTTATCACGCTGTGATTGAAGAAGGCATAAGTTCAATTAAGGAGTTTTCAGAGTGGTTAGAGAAGAATAAAGGAATAAATGCCAATGTGGCCCCATATTAAATTTGACCCGATAAAACTCTTCAATTTGCAAATAAACGATCTCTTGTTTCAAGACCCATACTATGTACGTTTAACTATGGAAGAAAGTTACCTACAACTTGGCGATAACTTATTCATTGGTCTTCTGAATGCTCCTGATGTAGTGGACTATTTTTGTAAGGTATGTCCTCAACGAGCAGACTGGCTAAAAGAAGGTATTGAGCGGGTTCATCACAAAAAATCTGACCAAATACGAGAGGCAGAAAAGAAGGTCATTGCTGCAAGCAGCCCCTGGAATCTCGGGATGACTAAATCCCCTGAAATTTGGGATGCTCTCCCCTGGAGCTATTGGGATCCTTCTGTGATTTATGACAGAGTAGAATTGAAAGATAAAATTGTCCTGGACATTGGTGCAGGTACCGGACAGGTGACAATTCGCTGTGCACCTTATGCCCGATTGGTCTGGGCACTCGAGCCTGTAGCAAGATTACGGCAATATATTGAACAAAAGATGGATGCGGCTGGGTTCAGCAATGTTCGAACCCTTTCTGGCGTTCTGGAGGCAGTGCCCCTTGAAGATGCTTCGATAGATGCCGCAATTTTGTCCAACGGTTCCTTTGGTTGGAACCCTGAAAAGGAATTAGAGGAGCTTGAGCGAGTGACAAAGTTAGGAGGAACCATTCTTATGCTCGCTCCATGTAATTTCGAGGATGAGAAGATATTGTCCAAAATACGCAGTGCTGGTGGATACGAGTTTTTTGAGTTTGAGATTCCCAGTCAAGGCAAGAAGCCTGCATTCATTAAACAACGAGAGCGAAGAAATAACTCAGAATGTTTTTAACATTATGAAAAAGCAATCTCAAGAAATGGCGGAAAATTACGACAAGATGTTCCCCTGGAGCAAAAGAATACAAAATAGAAGTGAGCACAATTTCTTTTTGATTCTATTCAAAGAATGCAAGGTAAAGAACGTTTTAGATTGCGCTTGTGGAACAGGTTATCACATTGTGATGTTTTCGAAATTAGGAATCGATGTTGTGGGCTCTGATATTTCGGGAAGTACGTTAAAAGTAGCCAAGAAGAATTTAAATAGAGAAAAAATAAAAGCAGAGCTATTTCAGTCATCCTGGCAAGAATTACCAAAGAAAATTACAGAAATGTTCGATGCGGTAGTATGCGTGGGGAGTTCTTTGCCTCTCTTGTCAAATGACAAAGAAATTGAAAAGTCTCTCAGGGGAATGTACTCAACTTTGAGTAGGAGTGGGATTTTGATTATAGCACAAAGAAATATTGATAGAATGTTACGTGAAAGGCCTGCAACGTCTCTAACAGAACCTTCGCCCAATAATTTCCTTCTCTATATCAATAAGTATCATCCCGACAAAATAACTCTTAATATCTTCTACATAAATGCTGAGAATGAAGATATTAAAGGAAGTTTCTACAAACGCGATTTGAGTCTAATTACCAAGAAAAAACTTGAAAAGATATTACGAAAAGTTGGGATTAAAAAATATAAGATTTACGGTGAGTATGAATTCAGTAGATTTTTCCCAATAAAAAGCGATAGTCTAATTGTGGTCATAGAAAAATTATGATTTTTAAAAGAGGCATTTCTTTGGGTTACTATCGTCTAAGGACGGATATATACTCTCGTCCAAATTGCCTTTGGTAACTTCTTTTATCTGCAAGATACTATACATCAGTGCAAATTTACAGGGAGTGATTTTTCTGTGAATATCGATCTGAAACGCTACGAATTATTCGGCTGGGACTATGAACACTTTGCTCCCCTAACCGATAAGGAGGTAGTTTGGTACAAGAAATTTGCCCACAGGACAGGTGGGCCTGTTCTTGAGCTAGCTTGTGGAACAGGACGATTGTTAACCTCCATTGCCAAGGAAGGCTATGAAATTGTCGGTATCGACTTATCTACGAATATGCTTCATTTAGCCAGAGGGCGAACTTCTCAACTTCCTCCTGAGGTAAAGAAGCGTATTCAATTATACAATATGAATATGTCTGATTTTCAACTGAAGCGGAAGTTTGGCCTCATCTTTATAGCCGATAATTCATTTCGCGTACTTAAAACAAAAGAGCAACAGCTTTCATGCTTAAAATGTGTTTACCATCATTTGCGCCCGGATGGAAAGTTCCTCATGACGGAGCGTCGTTTTGACCCGACAAAGTTTGTAAATGGTCGGAGAGAGATACCTTGGTCGGAACCAATCCGCCATCCTCTCAGTGGTGATTTGGTGAAACGAAAAATTGAAATCCAACTTACTAAGAATGGGAAACGGATGCATGGAGTCATGCTTTATAAAACGGGACATGCCAATGGCAGCGAAACGGTTGAAAAATGTCCTTTTGAAATCCCTGTTATGCTCAAAGACGATTACATCTCCCTGTTTTCTGAAGCGGGTTTTTCTCCAAGAGTTTTTGTAGGCTATGAAGAGCAAGAAAATGACGAGAAGAACTCAATCCTCTGTTTTGTGTGCGATAAGAGTGAATAATCTGCACCTGCGTCTGGCATAGAAAAGTAATTGGGTATGGCAAATAAGATTATCGGTTGGGAGGCAGCCTATAGAAAAAGACCTTCTGGCAACTATGGCAAGAATAAACCTCATCAAGATGCTGAATTTCTTGATGACTTTTTTCGAAAACATCAGGTGAAGCGAATCTTAGATCTGGGATGCGGAGACGGAAGACATCTTGTATACTTCGCTAAATGTGACTACAAAATGTATGGTTTAGATATTGCCCCAACTGCAATACGTTTAGCTAAAGAATGGCTTGCCAAAGAGAAGTTATCTGCCAAACTTGTTTGCACTGATATGAGTACAATCCCCTGGTCAAATAGTTTCTTTGATGCTATTATTTGTGTGCAAACTATCAACCACCATCGTATCAAAGAAATCCGACGGACGATCAGGGAAATCTATCGTGCCTTACGGCCTGGAGGATGGTTTTTCTTGACTGTTGGAACATCCAGACCGTCAAAGTCGGACTTAACCGCAGACGGTAAGTTCATCGAAGTAGAACCCAATACCTACATATGGATGGAAGGACGCGAGAAAGGAGTGCTTCATCACTTCTTTAACATGGAAGAGTTACTCAAGGAATTTTCAGAATTTGATATAGTTGATTTGCGAAAGAAGTTTCCACTAGTTCAATATAGTAATCTACATAAAGATTGTAATACTAAAACCTGTATGTTCGCTCAAAAACCCCACACTATTCTTACTCATAAAGGTGATTATAGGCGTGATATCTCTCATAAAAGCAGGTAAAAAGAAAATTAAAAATTTCCTAATGGTTATATAATAATTACCTAATGATTAATGCTCAGGACAGATGTTGTCATTGCGAGGAGTCTGCCATTGTTCATTGGCGGACGATGTAGCAATCTGACATGAAATGTCACCCTGAGCCTGTGGCGAAGGGTCTCATACCAGGGGATTCTTTGCTTCTTTCTACAATAGCGGCAATACCTATTACGTCTGCTTTGTTCCTTCTTACTAAATCTATTTCTTCTTTTCTAAAGCGAAGAGCCAACTCCTGGGAAAGCAAAGTTACATATTCAGGATACTGAAAGACCTTCACCGCCTGAAGATAGTCAAAGAGTAAGTGAACGAATACGGAAGCCACCTTCAGTGACTACTATAAAATGGTTTGAAACTTTATCTGGTTTCTGACTGAGAATTTCTTCTAAAGCAGCAATTTTAAGAGATGGCGATTCTATAGTGAATCTAAAAAGAATAACTCCTTTTGTAGGCAATTTTTGATAATAAACAAAAAATCCAAAGTCTTTATCATTGGTAATAATAATCCTATTCTCTTTGTAAGCGTAATCAACTAATTCTAAATCTTCTCGACTCGGAAATTCCTCCTTGGCAACAATAAGATCATACTCTTTTTGAGTAAGATAGTTAATAATGGATTGACCTACATTCTCATCGATCAAAAACTTCAAAACGCTCATTTATTCATTAAAGGAAAGATCTCTTCTTCTTCTAAAACCTTCTCTGCATAAAGAAAAGCGGCGCGGATATCTCCCTCCTTTAAGGTAGGATATTCTTTTAAAATTTCCTCATTCTTCCAACCTTGAGCTACTAATTTCACAATCAATTCCACGGGAACACGTGTTCCACGAATGATGGGTTTACCCAATAAAATTTTAGGATTAAGTTCAATGTGTTCATAAAGATTAACCATCGTTTCCCACCTCCTCGAACGTGTATCTTATTACTTTTTTTTCACTTCTTCTATAAGTTTAAATTCTGCTCTTAATTCTAATTTACTACAAATTTTGGAAAAGGTCAAAAAGAATGCGGAGTAAAACCTCTTTTTCCTCTATCTTTGCTTATCCATATCAAGGTCTGGAGATGATTCCCCTTGCTTTAGGATTTGGTTTTGCCGGTGCGATGTGTTCTCCGATGGCACTGGTTATTATGGGTGGACTAATAGCAAGTGGTGGACTTGCTTTATAAAATAAAAAAGGGGTCAGGTCTCAACAGTTGACAGAGTCCCTCTATAGTGATAAAATTGCGATACATCCTTGATACTCTTGCTTAATCACTCACCATTGTGTCGCAAGCCGAAGGAGAGCTGATGTGTGCACCAAATGTGGCGAAAGAATTTACGATAAAGCTACTCATGAAAAAATCCAACACTTAAGGGAAGATTTGAAGAAAGGTATCACCGACAAATTGCATTCTGTAGGATACACCTATGTTGCAGAATCAGGAATTACATCATAATAAAGATAAAACCTTACCCTATTGTATTCTAAAAAAGGACAACCTTTCCTCCTTAAAGCATTGACATTGCTTTCCCAGTGCTTCCAGCCAGGACCATTATACCTTCTCCCTAAAATTGTTCTTCCTGAGATATCCAAAAAGGTCTCATATAAAATACGATTTTCAGGCCAGAACATCTGCAAGATACGGATGCATTTGAAATCTTTCTTCCCTAATTCTAATTTCCATAGACCAGCAGTTTCAACTTCAACAGATGCAATAGGTCCTGAACACTTATTTTTTTCTGACCACTTAATCCTTCCGGGTGTTTTAATCTCAACAGGATATTTTATATCAGGGGGTTCATTCCATTCCTCATCCTCTGAGGTAATGATATTGCCTTTTTCTCCCCTTCGGCGGAAATTCTTGGCTACGTAAGAAAAATAATTCTTCTTTTCAGCATAATACCACTCCGAATCGTAGCAAGGTTTTTCGCCTTCCCCTTTTAAAACATCTTCCACTTCCCAGCATTTTACTTTCCAGCAATCTTCGCTCTTAATCTTCTCTTTCCCGGCTAACTTTTGATAAGCAAAGTTAGTTATTGTCCTCTCTGGCCAATCGTAGAAGGCAACATAGGTCTCTTTGGGAATAGTGTACAAAGTGAGTAAACCGGGAGAACTTCCCTTGAAATCTAAAGTAATTTTTTCATCTCTAAGTGGAGAAATTTTAATCTCAGGTTCCTTTTGTGGAAATTTAGCTAAGCGAGACATCCGTTGGACGAATTCATCTTTAACATTTCCTTTTGCTAATTTGTCTTTAACCATCTCTACCCCCTCCCCTTTTAATTTTTTTCTTGCTTCATTCAACCTACTTTTAACAGTCCCTAAAGGAACTTTTAAATAATCTGCTATCTCTTCATAACTGTAATCCTCAAGATAAAAAAGAGTAATTATCGCTCTGCTAATCTCAGAAAGATGGGCTATAATTTTTTGGAGCGTCCTTTTTCTTTCTTCATCTTTCAGAATTTCATGTGAACTCTTCTCTTCCCACTGTAGTTTAAATAAATCCGCAGACATTTTTATCTTTTCAGACAGGAGATTTCTTTTGTTCAACCAATTCCTACCTATGTTTAAGGCGATCGTATAAATCCAACTTCTAAATTTAGCTTTCTCCTTGAGATAAGGTAAATTTTTATAAGCATTAAAGAAGACCTCCTGGGTAAGGTCTTGTGCATCCTGTAAATTCCTAAAGAGACGATAACCCAATCCCTGGATTGTATTCTTGTATCTATTCAGTAAAATGCTAAAAGATAATTGGTCACCTCTTAACGTCTTTTCTATAAGTTCTTTATCAGAAATTTTGTTATCCATTTTCTTCTCTATTATAGTAGACAAATAAAAATATTAAAAGGTTCGGTTTATCCCGAAGATAAAAATATGCTATAATTCTAAATCAAGGTAAAAAATGAGAAAGCGAGATAAAGAGTTTGATTCAATATATCAGAATTTAGCGCTATATTACGACAATCTGTGGAAAAACTTTACTAAACAACATTTACAGAGAATAGATAAGATTTTAGAACAATATAAATTCTCGGGCAAGGTAATGATTGATCTAGCCTGTGGAACAGGCACAATGGTACTTCACCTTGCCAAAAGATTTTCTAAAATTGCAGGAATTGATATCTCTCCCTCTATGCTTTCAGTAGCTAAAAGCAAAGTCGGTAAGTATAAGAGAAAAGTCAAATTTATTCGTCAGGATATGCGTAATCTATCTTTGCCACTGAAAGCAAATTTGATTACCTGTAATTTTGATAGCATAAATTACCTTTTAAAAGAATCGGTAGTAAGAAATGTATTTAGAAATATTTATAAGCATATGAACAATGGGGGGCTATTTATTTTTGATGCTTGCACTCCTCATAAATACAGAAACTTGAAAGGAGTATCATTCCGGGAATTTGATAAAGGTTATTCAGTATGGATAATTTCTAATAATCCCGATAAAAATCTTATAAAGAATAGAATGCTATATTTTCTTCATGACAGTGATGACTTCTTCAAGCTACATAAAGAAATTCATATACAAAGAGCTTATGAGCATAACAAAATTGTCAGTTGGCTGATGAAATCTGGATTTTCTCTTCTAAAGTCAATTAAGATAGAAGGAACAGAAAAATCTCCTTTAAGGATTTTATACATTACTAAAAAGAAAAATAGTTAAATTAAACCTTGGCTGTGGTGGTGATTTAAGAAGGGCTAAATATAGATTGCCAATGTTATCGATAATCTTCACAGTATGTTTTTGAGAAAAATTTGGAAGTTAATATGGTATTAGATGAAAGTAAAGCCTGGAAGATTCTCCAGAATTACACAAAAGACTGTTTGAAAATTGATTCACAAAGTCTGCTTGCTGTCTACACAATTGGTTCTTTAGCGGGAGGATATTATCTTCCAGGCCAAAGCGATATTGATGTAATACTTATTGTGAAGAATAGTTCGCAAGATACTTGGGGAACCAATATGAGGCCAAGCAACGCATTAAAGAACTTAAATCTAAGATACTTTGAAAATTACAAAATTCCTATAGACTTCAGCCCATTTCCTTTGGAAGAGAATGAACTGTTTCCTCCATATCCTCCTAAAAGGAAGTTAACATCAGCTATTACTCAACTAAAAATACAAGGAAGATGTATTTATGGCAATTTCCCTATTGAGTTTGTTCCCATACCCACTGTTATTGATATTTTAAAAGACACTAAGATTTGGGAACAAGAATGGGAAGAATTTTTGAGTCATAAATATGTTGAACAGATTGCAACAGTTACCTTTATAAATCTTATTATAAGATACTTGAGGCTTTTTCTTCACATTAAAGTTGGTGTTATTGAGTTCAATAAGACCCAGATAATACCTTGTTATTTAAAAAATAACCCGCCATTTGTTGACAAGAGGGTTTTAAATTGGACGCAAACTTATTTTGTATCAGGTAAATATCCTAAAATGCGAGATGCTCTTATTAAACAATATGCGATGAAACTGCGAAAGCAGATGATTGCCTATTTAGGAATATTACTATAAATGTTATATTGATAGAAATGAATACAAAAGGGGACAATATGGACTGGCGAGAGTTTAAATTAGATAACGGCTTAAAGATAATCTACCAAAAGAGCGTTGGTGTTTATGGGGTGAGTGTAGGGGTTTTTGTAGGTGTAGGAAGTAGATATGAAGAGAAAAAAATTTACGGCATTTCTCATTTTTTAGAACATCTTCTCTTTAAAGGGACAGCAGGAAAATAAAAATAGAAAATAGGGACAGCGACCAATTTTATGGCAGAAGATTTGTTTAGCAATATTAACTTATGCTACGTATAGGAAGGATTGTAGCAGTTGGATTGCCCCGAAAAGAAAACTTAGGTAATGTGCATGAATAAGTGTGATATAAAAAAGGTCAATGGGGTTTATATCAAAATTCATGGGATGCCCTGTGTGAATCGATGTAAACATTGTTATTATTACGGAGCACCGGGTAAACCTATGATGGAACATGAAAAGATGGATTTTATTTTGGAGAAGACAGCAGAAATCAAGGAGAAGTTTCCTTTGGTTATGCCGCAATATTTCGATGAACCAACTATTCATCCTGATTTTGTGAGAATTTTTGAGAAACAGTCAAAGCTCGGTTTAATCTGGAATGGTTTTTTCTTTCCTACCAATGGATATGGATTGGCTCGGATGAATGGGACAGAATGGAAAAGGTTGAAAGAAGCAGGATTTGATGAATTGCAGTTCACTTTTTATGGATTGGAAGAAGTCCATGATAAATTTGCTGGAAGGAAAGGAGCTTTTAAAGATTTAGTAACTGCTATTAGAAAAGCAAATCAATATGATTTAAACTGGTATGCTACAGTTATTTTTCATACAGGCCTCATAGGAAAATTACCTCAAATTATAGAAGAGATTAAAAAAATTGGGGAAAATAGAGGAAAAAAGGTTGGTTGGTTTATCTTTCATTGGCAGGGAAGAGGGATAGATGATAAATTACGTCCTAGAAAAAAAGATTATGACAACCTACCCGACGGGCTACAAAGAAAACATTGGAAACCAGAATATCAACATATAGATGAGATTTTAAAAGATAAAGCCCTAAGAAATAAAACAGCATTAGAGGCTCTCGGGCATCTTTGTAATTATATCTCTTTAGAAGTTCAATATGATATGAGTATTTACTATGGGGGAGGATGTGACTATGCACCATCCCCTGAATTTTTGCCTTATCTCAAAATAGGCAAATTAGGAAAAGAAGGCTTTTTCCCTTTAATTAAGAAATATTTGGAAGATCCGCCCTTGGCTTTGAAATTGTTAGAAAAGATTACCTGGGGGGAACTTGCTGAAAGGTTTGGAGACAAATCTAACGACTGTCTTCACTTCCAAAGCGATGTAGTAGGAAACAAATGGACAACAATGCATTTGAAGGATAAATTAAAGATTCCTTCTACCATTATATAGAGTATTGAATATGAAAGCCTTGGAAATAAAAACACTGGTAGATGAAGGATTTAGAATTCCCCCTATAATGAACAATACTGATGAGATGCTTATTGTAGGAAGAAAATTAAAGAAGATAAACTTTAAAATCAAACGAGCAGTATTTAAAACTGATATGGAATACTTTCATTCCTTGAATAAATTCATTGAAGAGCGATTACAATATTACCGGTCTGTTTTTCCCAAAAAAGGCTATCCCAAAATTCTTGATAAATATCTATGTAAGAGGAATTCAGAAAAAATTTTATCCGATGGTTTCTTTATAGGATGTGGAGATATTTGTATTGTAATTTCGTCTATATTGAAAAGCAATGGATATAAATGCTCACTCGTATACGTAGTTTCAGAATGTTTTTCTCCAGTGCATGACTGTGGACATACCCTTGTATATGTTGAAAAGGATGGTAAATCTTATCTGTTTGATCCATCAATTTCAAAGGAAGTCTATCGGGGCTACGTTATAGGAGTAAAAGAATTTCCAATAAAATCAACTATGGGTGATTTGTATATTTTCGCAGTTACCGAAAATCCAAAGGTGCTTGGTATCAATAGCAGAGAATCATTAAGAGATTTCAGGAAAATGGCTTACAAGAATTGGAATAGGCAGAAAAAATAAGCGATTAAACATGGATAAGAAGCAAGGCAGGGAAATTGACCTGAGGGAAACCTGGAACAAAATGGCTCCTCATTACCACGCTAAATATGGTAACGCCATTATGTTCTATGAGAAGAGTATGCATTTGAAATTAATGGGAAATGTTAAGGAGAAGAAATTACTTGACCTTGGCTGTGGCAGCGGAGAAACCTCTGTTTTCTTTGCCAAAGAAGGAGCAATCGTAACCGGAGTAGATATTTCTGATGAACAAATTAAAATGGCAAAAGAGTTAGCAAACAAAGAAAAGGTTAAAGTATTATTTATCCGGGGTAAGATGGAAAATTTATCCTTAATTAAAAATAATAATTACGACATCATTAATTCCAGCCATGCCATTCACTATGTGGAAAAACTACAACCATTTTTCAAGGAAATATTCCGCATATTAAGACCGGAAGGGAGATTTGTTTTCAGTGTATCCCATCCTTTCAGCGATATTGTGTGGAAGGAAGGCAATAATTTGGTTGTAAAATATAGCTATTTCAAAAAGGGGAGAATAAACTGGCATTGGGAATATCCGGAAAAAGGGCTAAAATTTCCTACATTTATTTCTATGAGAAAGGTATCCGACTACTTCAATGCTTTAACAGAAGCAGGGTTTTTAGTAGAACACATCCTTGAGCCCGAACTTCCTTCAGATATGAAGAATAGCCCCTGGACCGATTACAAAGCAGAAGAAGAGATGGTTCCCGGGGCAATCATTTTTGGAGCAAAGAAACCCTTAAAAGAAAAATAAGCGAGGTAATAATATGAAATCTGCTGATGTCAATCATATTTACTTCGATGGCAGGCATTACGATTCTCAACATAAAAGATATATTCCCGATATTCCTTTCTGGATAAGGCAAGCCAGAAAATACGGTGAACCAATTCTTGAATTAGCCTGCGGAACAGGAAGAATTGCAATTACGCTTGCCGAAAAAGGATTTCAAGTAACCGGGATTGACATCTCTGAATCTATGCTTAGCAAAGCTATAAAGAAATCTTCTTTAAAAAAGATAAATGTAGAATGGGTTAAAGCCGATATGCGTGACTTTAGCTTGAGAAAGAAGTTCTCGCTCATTATCCTTCCGTTCAACAGTGTCTGCCATCTGCTCAGTTTAGAAGATATTGAAGGTTGTTTTTCTTCTGCAAGGAAACATTTAAAGACAGGCGGAAGGTTCATTATTGATGTATTCAATCCTCATCTGAATACCCTGTTAAGGGAGCCAACAAAGCGCTACCCCCATACTACATATGTCAATCCTGACGGTAAGGAAATAGTAAAGGTAACACAAACGAACATTTACGATGATGCCGCCCAGATTAACAGAATCAAATTATACTACAGGATAGGTCATCAGAAAGAGAAAATAGAGGAATTGAATATGCGGATTTTCTATCCTCAAGAGATTGATGCTTTAGTTAAATATAACGGGTTTATAATTGAAAGAAAAATTGGCAATTATGATGAGACTATTTTCAAATCTGGCAGTCCAAAACAAATCATCGTCTGCCATCGGTAAATATGTGGGATAAACTATACAAAAAATCAAATTGTTATTGGGGATTAACTCCGAGTGAGAAATTAGTTCAATATTTATCATTGATTCCTAAAGGCAAAATTCTGGATATTGGAGCTGGAGAAGGCAGAAATGCATTGTTTCTGGCGAAACATGGATTTGAAGTTTTATGTTTAGACGTTTCTAAAGTTGCCGCTGAAAAATGCAAAAAGCTTGCAAAAAAATTAAATGTTTCTGTAGAATATGAAGTTAGAGATATACGAGAGTTTTCAAGCAAGCTTTGTAAGTTCTCAGGGATTATTTGTAATGGAGTCTTACCTTTTATGAAGAAAAGCCAATCTAAAAAAGTTATTGAAAAAATAAAAGAATGGCTGGTTCCTAAAGGACTTATCTTTATTGTTGTTTTCACTACCGAAGACCCACTATACAAGACATATTTAGAGGAAGGATTGAAGGAAACTGAAAATGACACTTTCCTTGACCCCAAAATAGGAGATTATTTTTGCTTTTTCCAAAAAGGTGAATTAAGAAAAAGTTTTTCTAATTATAACATTATCCATTATGCCGAAAAGTATTTTTTAGATAAATACCACGGCAAACCTCATTACCATGGGATGGCAAGGATTGTAGCAAAAAAACAAAATAAATCAGATTCCCGCTTACTGACTGCGGGAATGACAACATATTCTGTCATTCCTGTGCAAACAGGAATCTAATGTTTCGGGCTAAACTTTGAAATTCCATACAATGAATTATCAGAAATAACAATATGAAATTAAACCTTGGCTGTGGTGGTGAAGACTTAAACA
>DAOVGU010000083.1 GCA_030672255.1 bacterium | reverse complement strand
TGGCATTCTTAGGAACACCCAAAACCTCATAGTAGTCACGCTTCGCCATTTTTATCTTAGGGGTCAGGTCTCAACATTTGACAAAAGAGCCATTTTCAGCGTTCTATCCAACTTTGTCAAATGTTGAGACCTGACCCCTTTATAATTGTATATTTTCTCTCAACCCTGAAGGGCTTAAACACCCTTCCTCCGGCCTCATAGAATTTAGTAAAGAATTCTAAATATTGTAGCCTGCTGGTATGAACATAGGCCCCCAAGGTGTTAATCGCAAGATTAAAGAGATGCCCAAAACAAAAGATAAGCATCCCTAAAATAACGCCGAGATAGGGAACGGGAAGGGCCAGGGAGACCAGCTGATTCATAACAATGGCCAGGAGTGCGGTGGTCATCCCCAGAGCAAAGAGCCGGGAGTAACTCAAGGTATCGGCCAAGAGATTTCCCACAACCATTCCGTAAATAGAATATCCTGCCCAAAAGAGTTTCATAAACACTCCTCTCTGCTCTCGGAGCTGCTGAAGGATAACCGAGAGAAAAGCAGAAATTAAAAGACCACTTAAACAATAGAAGAAGGAATTTCCTAAAAAGGAAAATGGCAAAATCTCTCTCCGGGACAAAAGAGCAAGAACCCAGAGGGGCAACCCTAATTGAATTAAAAAAGGAGCAAGATTTTTAAACCCGGCCCTCCCAAAATCCTTAATACTCTTTACCAACTTTATCATCACCCCAAAGGAGACCTGTAGATACCCAAAGAAAAGTGCAAAATAGAAGAACTTCATCATATCCTCAGGGTCTTTGACCGGAGAAAGAAAGGTTACTCTTTCGTTTAATCTCTTTAAAGGAGAAAATGGTATTCTCTCAATGAGGTCACCGAAACAACTACCGGTCATTATCCCCACTACAATGGTGACTAAGCCACTGAAAAGAAACAAGCGACAGAGCCTTTTGCCCATCTCCGAAAGATGCAGTTTCTTCAATAGAATAAAGGAAAAAATGGCCAAAAGAAGTCCATAGCCGCTATCTGAGAGGCAGATAGCAAAGCAGAGAATGAAAAAAATAGAAAGGAGAGCGCTGGGATCCATCCCTTTATAGAGAGGTCGGCCGTAAAGATCGGTCACCGCCTCAAAGGGTTCAAATAAGGCTCTATTCTCTAAGATGGTAGGCACATCCTCCCCCTTCTTTGGCTCCCGAAAGTATAGAGCAACGGCGGGAAAGCTTTCCTTCAGGTACCTTTTCAAATCTGACAAGTCCCTTGCTGTGATCCAACCAGAGAGAAGGAAGGCGCTCTTCGTCTGACCAAAGGAACTCTGAATATCCTCCTCTTCCTTGAGGGAAGAATAGTAATCAAGAAGAACCAGAATCTTATTTCTTTCGGCCCCAAATTCTCCCATTTCATTATTTAATCGACAAATATCTTCCTCTGTTATAGCCAATCTTTCTTGAATAAAGGAAAGAACCGCCGCCGCCGTTGAATGAAAAGGAAGGAATCTTTGGGCAGTAGCGTTGTATTTATTAAGAAGTAATGAAAATTCCTTTTCCTTCTCACGATGATAAATTATAAGAAACAAAGTCTGTTTTTTATCCTTCTTAAGTTGGGAGTGTGTCAAATGCGGGTTTGGACTCTCCAGATTCCTACTAAAGTAAGTGTGATTAGTAGGCGGCGGAATTATCTCTAAATGAAAATATGGACTCGTCTTCTCCATTTCCTTGAGAAGACTATTGAATTGAAGCGAGGGAATCTTATAGATGCCAATTTTGGTATAGACTGTGGAAAGAAGCTGGCAAAGAGGCAGGCTCACTTTCTCAAGGGGAAGGAGCTCTTTCTGCAATTCCCTTAATCTTCTTTTTAGATTTTCCTTTTTCTTTATTCTTTCATTCAGTGTTCTTACCCTCTTGGAAAAAGAGTTCAGAGCAAAATTCTTCACGATACTTAGAAGTTCTGTCCTGGAAAGCCGAATCTTCCCCGGACTTTTCTTTTCTGAGGAAAACAAAATCTCCTTAAGCCAATATAACCTTTTTAACCTTTCATCCAGTTCTTTATCGGGCAGAGCCTTTTCTGGCGAAAGTTCCTTTAAGGTAGGCTCCTCTCTAAAATGGGTAATCTCTAAAAGAGCCTTTTCCTGCAAGAATCTGGTAAGTTTTCTTCCCTGGCTCTTTGGACCAATGAGGGTAATCCGCTTCATCCTGCCAATTGCCATATAAATTTCTCCTTATAAACGATTATTATATTACTTACTATCAGGAAGGTCAACAGTTGTAAATTGACAGGGGGAAGATATATAGTATAATTAATTGGCGGGATAATGAATTGGAAAGCATGGGATAAAGGGGGTTAAAATGTCTGCTCAATATAAAGAGGGAAGGGATGAAGAAAGAATGAGATGGTTCCAGAGAGCAAGGTTTGGGATGGTCATCCACTGGGGGCTCTATTCGCTTCTGGGAAGAGGGGAATGGGTAATGTATGTCGAGAGGATTCCGGCTGAGGAATACAGTCATCTTGCGGAAGAATTTCGCCCTTCTCGGTTTGATGCGAAAGAATGGGTTCTCTTAGCAAAACAGGCGGGAATGAAATATATCGTTCTAACTACCAGACACCACGACGGTTTCTGTCTCTTCGATAGTAAAGTGAGTAAGTTTAGTTCTGTTGCCGGTGCAGCGGGAAGGGATTTCGTAGCCGAGTATGTGGAGGCATGCAGAAATTTGGATATGAGAATAGGTTTCTACTACTCGCTTTTGGACTGGAGATTTCCCGGTTATCACCAGGGGCCAGAAAAGAATCCGGAGAGTTTCTCCCAAATGGTTGAGCAAGCCCATGCACAACTTAAGGAACTGATGAGCAATTATGGCAAGATTGACTACCTCTTCTACGATGGAGGCTGGATACCGGGAATAGAACAAAAGGAGATCGCTAAGTATTGGCGTGCAAAGGAATTAAATAGCATGGTGCGTAAACTCCAACCGAAGATCATTATCAATAACCGTTCTGGATTACCAGAAGACTATGATACCCCAGAACAGGTAGTTACTCCCTCGCCAGCGGGGAGAACCTGGGAATCCTGTATGACCATCGGTGATTTCTGCACCTGGGGATATACCAGATATAATCCAAATTTAAAATCTGTAACCCAGCTCATCCAGTATTTAGTGACCGCTGCCAGCGGTGGAGGAAATTATCTCCTGAATATCGCTCCAAAGCCTGACGGAACAGTGCCGGAAAGGTATGGGGAAAGACTGAATGAGATTGGTGAATGGATGAGGATAAATGGCGAATCTATCTACGGTTCGGAACGGATACCCGCAGGTTTTGGTGGTTCTTGGGGTGCGGGGATATTAGGTGCCTCCACCGCTAAAGGGAACAAGGTTTACCTCCATATCTTCCGCTGGCCTGGCGAAACTGCGGTTATCCCGGGAATAAAGAATAAGGTTCTCTCGGCTACTCTTTTAAAGACAGGCAGGAAACCAAAGATTGAACAGACTGCTAATGGAAAGGTTATAATTAAGGGATTACCCAAAGAGCCACCGGATAAATACGATACCGTGATTATGCTGGAGTTGAGGGGCAAACCCGAGCCTTTTAATTATGAAGGGATACCACTTTAGAACCCTCTCAATACACTCTTATCTCATAGACCATGGCTTCGGGGGAGCCATTGGTGGCAGAGATTTTCAGACGTAGCCGAGAAGTAGTAATTGGTCTTCTAAATTGATGTTTGCGGCGGCGCTGATAATTGCCCTCTACCTCAATAAATTTTACCCAGGATTTCTTCCAATAATAAAGAGCATAGTCCTTTACCGTCTCCGGAATCCTGCCTAAAGCTGGAAGCCAGTTTTTCAAACTCTTATCCATTCCTTTCAGATAGTCAAGAGAAAGGTAATTACTTAAGTTCGTATTGAAGGTGAGATACAAGGTATCAAGCCTTACTTTTTGCTTAAACTCTAATTCCAGATATTGCGGAAATCCCTTCTCTGAAATCCAGATATTGTCCCATCCTTCTGCTCGTGTGATGCCATTGATTACATTTTCCGGGCTAAAGGGTCTCTGGACAGGTTCAATCTTAAAGCAGTAGTCAGCCCGACCCGGCTGCCACCGTTTAAGTTTTGCATCAAAGGCCGCGCTATTCAGTCCCGGCGTCTCCTTCTTGGAGAAGAACCAGCCAATCCCGGTCTTCTTGGGTAAGTAGAGCCAATATAATCCGCGAGAGAATTTTTGCTTAATCGGAAAATCGACCCAGGAATTCCCCGGAGGAACAGTGGCCGAAGTGGCAAGCAAATTTTTATTTGAGGTAAAATCGAAAAGGTGCTCTGCCTTTCGCAGATAAAGGGAGAGGGAAATTGGCTTTTTTAGAGAACTATGTAAATGCAGACTTATGTGGTTAATAAAATTAGAAGATAGAGGAAGGAGTTGGGCCAAAGGTCTATCTAAGGGGGTAACCCCGGAGATCCCCGTAACCTCAAGTTTCCTGGAACTACTACTCTTAACCTTGGCCGAGCGAGCCAGATCCTCTGGATCCTCATTCTTAAGATTAATAATATAGCAGTCGTCCTTTAAAAGTTGTTGTTGCAATTTCTGAATATGTTTTTTACAGAGTAGTTTTGGTGTTATTTTATATTTCTTGCAGAGGAAAGCGGCGGTTCCGGTCGCCTGACCTTCTACGCTGCAGGTTCCCATCACTCTGGTGGAGCCAAAAGCAACATGGGTGGTGCTGATATTTCTTCCCGCAAACATTAGGTTTTCAATATTTTTAGAATAGAGGCAGCGAAAGGGAATGGAGTAAGGAGACTTTAACTCTCTTACCGGTCCATTAGGCCCTCTTTTACAATAGATTCCCTCGGGAGGATGTAAATCTATTGGCCAGCCACCATAAGCGACCCGATCGGGAAATAAAGTGCTCTTCTCTACATCATTTTGCGTGAGAATATAGTCTCCGATGAACCTTCGGGATTCCCTTTTCCCGGGAAGAAAACCAATCCAGTCCAGAGCAAAATTTTCCGCTCGATGATGACCATAGTTCTTGATGTGGTCCCAGACGCCAAAGAGAATCTTCAGCAGCTCATCCCGAATTT
>DAOVGU010000171.1 GCA_030672255.1 bacterium | reverse complement strand
GATATTTCCTCAATCGCCGTTCCCATCTTAAAAAATGAGACTTACCAGCCGGGTATTGAGGTTCCCATTACCAACCGCATCATCCGAGAATTTCTCCAGGATGGTTCCCTAAAAGTGAGAAAAAAACAGGATAGTGATTTGCTTCTTTTGGGCAGGATTACAAAATACGAACGGGTACCAATCGCATATAGTTCAGAGGATACTGATGAACCAATTGAATTCAGACTCAACATTGGATTATGGTTTATTCTCAAGGACCTAAGGACCAACAAGGTTCTCTGGAACACCTCTGAGCTTTCTGGCACAACAACCTACTTTGTCACCGGCACCTATAGTGAGACCGAGGAAGAGGCACTGACCGATGCTACCGAAGATCTGGCCAGAAAGGTTGTAGAAAAGGTGGTAGAGTACTGGTGACATATTCTCAATTATTACATAACCTAAAGGAAGGAAGGATTGAGTCCTCTTACATCATCTGGGCCGAGGATGACTATTTAATAAAGGAGGCTCTAAAAAAGATAAAAGAACTTTTTCTTCAAGAAAAAGAGGATATCTTTAACTACCATAATTTCTCGGGAAGAGAGACAACTGCTGCTACCATCCTGGATATCGCAAAAACTTTACCTTTCTCCTCGACAAGAAGATTTGTAGTTGTTGAAGAGGGGGAGAAACTAAAAATCTCGGAGAGAAAAAAACTCTTTTCTTACCTCACCAGTCCCGCTCCCTTTACTACACTCTTCCTCTTCATAAAAGGGAAACTAAGTAAGCCTCCTTCCGTTAACCTAATCAGATTAAGAAAGGGGGATTTTGGCCAAAATCCTAAAAAGATAAAACCTTTTGACCTCACCCTCTGGCTGGAGAAAAAGAACCTAGCCAAGGCCTTTGAGGTTTTAGACACTCTTTTACTAAAGGAAAGGGAGTTCCCCAGAATTTTAGGAATGCTTACCTGGTGGTTGAGGCAAAAAGCCAAATTAAAGGGAAGGATCGATAAAAAACTGTTAGAGAAATTCAATTATCTCCGCACAATTGAACTGGCGATTAAAAAAGGAAAATTCTCCCCCCGCCTTGGTCTGGAATTGCTTTTAATCAGGTTGGCTCAATAGTAGCTCTATCTAACAATCTCGCCAATTGTCCTTTCTTTCGTGCTGCCCTATTCTTAGGAATAAGGCCTTTATTTGTTGCCTTATCCAAGGAACTACAGGCAAGGGTAAAGGCTTTTTTTGCCGCAGGAATATCATTAGCGGAGATAAGTTTCTTGCACCTGTTTATAATGCTCTTTAAGGACAGTCGTCGAGATTTATTGAGAACCCTTTTCTTCTCCTCCTTACGGAGGGATTTAAGTGCCGCTTTTCGTCGCGCCATATTTTTCTCTCCATTTTCTCAAAATTAAATCTACCTCTTCCTCAATCTTCATTTTTGTGCTATCGATAACAAAAGCCTCTTTTGCTATTTTTAGAGGAGCAACCTTGCGACCTTTATCCTCTTTGTCCCTTGCTTGCAGTTGCTTCTTAATCACCTCTAAATCCGTTTTTATTCCTTTTTCTTTTAATTCCAAAAATCTCCTTCTTGCCCGTTCCTTTAGGGAGGCATCCAGATAGACCTTTAATTTTGCTTTGGGAAAGACAACCGTTCCAATATCCCGGCCTTCCATTACCAGGTTATTTTCCTTTGCCATCCTTCGCTGCTGTTTAACTAGCTCTGCCCTGACCGAAGGAGCACGAGCAATATAGAAGGCATTGTTGGTGACCGATTCTCCCCTGATTGCTTCCGTTACCTCTTTTCCATCCACAAAGACTCTCAATTTTCCTTTCTCTTCCTTCAGGAGAATTTCTGTTTGCCGGGAGAGAGAGGTAAGTGCATCTTCATCCTTTAAATCTGTTTTTTCCTTCAGGGCTTTCCAGGTAAGGGCGCGATACATTGCTCCCGTATCAACATAAAGATAGCCTAACCATTCAGCAAGAAGCTTGGCTACCGTGCTCTTCCCGGAACCAGCCGGTCCATCAATGGCAATCACCATTTATTTTGTCTATTCTCTTCTCAACTTAATGAAGGTAGTAATGTAATTTGAAAAACGCAGATCAAACCTGTCTAAGCATTTAAATCTTCCTAATAAAGGTGGAACGTCATCTCTCCTTAAAAAACCAACTGACACAAATAACTCCTCTCTCCCAATTCTCATTTTTATTCTTTCAAGAAAATAGATATTCTCGGAACCGCCGATACCAGAGGTTTGAAATAACATACAATCTTTTTCTAAATCGATTCCAAGGTCAAAAGCATTTGATTGGGGAAAGAGACAATAGTCAGCTCCCGTATCCACAATCATACTAAATTCTAACCAACGGCTGAATCTTTGACCAAAAATTTACCTTGGCAATTGGCCGTCTGATTAAACCAAGAATGCGAGAATGTTCCTCCTCGTAAGGAAACTTTATCATGGGAGAATGAGGATGAGAGTTTCGGCTTTAGGGATGTAGGTGAGTGTTGGTGTTTGGGTAGGGTATTTTTTTAAGAGTTTCTCCAGCATCTTTGAGGCTGCAGGGCCTGTTCTGGTTGAAAATATCTTTCCTCCAATAATTACGACATGTTTGCCCTTATATTTTGGACTAGAATAGATTTTCTTAACCAGCATCTCTTTCTTCGAAACTTGCCTTTTCACTTTTTCCATTTCTGTAATAAAAATAGCATATTAAAAACGGAATGTCAAATTGTGCTACTTGACTATCTGCTTACTTCAGTAGCAATATGCGGAAAGGTTAGCTTCTTGAAATCGTTCACAGCAACTTGCATTACTCCCCATAATTGATTAGAAATGACCTTTAACTAAATACATGCATGATTTAATTGCGTCAGAGTGGGATTAAATTGGCCTCTTGCCTTGAAAATAGCATCTTTCACTTGAATACTACCCGTAAAAAAGTGTAGGAGTCAGACAAAAGAAAGAGGGAACAATTCTTAAGAAGAACTGCTCCCCCTTTATTTCTATCCCAGAGGTTACTTTGTTATTTCTTTAGTAACCTCAACCAGAGGCTTTAATGCCTCTCTCACCATTGCCTTCAATCCTGGCTTATTCCTGATAAAGTCAGCAATGGGTGGAGAGACTGCATAGTAGAACTTAACAAACTGCCTACCGAGAGGATCTTTCAGAAGAACCTGGTCTCTGAACTTACAGAGATTCTTTACTTCTTTGGCCATAGGTGTATCATAGGCCGCGGTGGCAATGAAGCAACCACCTCCACCACCATCGCCTTCGGTAGTGGTAGTGGTTTCTTCCTCTTCTTCGGCAGCTGTATATTTATAGAGGCCTCCCCCGGTGCCGGCATATAGGGACCCTACCATTAATGTCGTAACTGATATAAAGTCATCGGTCAGAAGTGTCCAACTACTACCTCCATCAGTACTTTTGTAGAGGTAACCCTCGTTGGTCCCGGCATAGACAATATTGGAGTCAGATGAATCTATCGTTATGGCATCGAAATCACCCTCACTGCCACTGGGAGTTATATCTGTCCAGCTATCTCCGGCGTTGGTTGACTTGTATATTTTGCCTTCTTCTCCGTTTGCTTCTGTCCCGGCATAGACCACATCTTCATTATTTGGGTCTATCACCAAGTATCTTATAATCTCGCCGGTCAGCCCAACAGATGTCCAGTTATTTCCGCCATCTGTTGTTTTGACTACGCCCCTATAGTCAGGGGTCGCGCCTTGATCATTGCGACCCACATAGATGGTATTTGAATCAGATGGCTTTATTGCCATTGATAAAACGGGATTATTCACAGGCAGGAGCCCTGTGTCCCAAGTATCCCCGCCATCGGCGCTCTTATAGATGTTGCCTTCGTCTGGACTCCCTGTCTGCCCACTTTGGCAAATATATACGTTGCTGGAGTTATCTACCATCACCATAGTCGGATTCACATAGCCAAAGATATTTATATATTCAGGTCCATCTAAAATCATATCCGCCCAGGTATCCCCACCATCAGTTGATTTCAGAATAGATGTGCCCCTATCGCCGGCATAGATAACATCTGTATTATTTGGGTCAATGGCTAATGCCGGAATCCCATAAAATTCTGTATGTATGACTGACCAGTTAGAGCCCTTATCAGTTGTCTTCACGATATAGCCTGACTCTGTCCCAACATACATAATCTTACTATCAGAGGGGTCTACGGTTGAACTAAGGACCTCTACGGCATCGATACCTTTATTCACTGCCGCCCAGCTGCTTCCGCTATCTGTGCTTTTCCTAACGCCGACAGAGTCAATGGCATAAATCGTGGTCGTTGTTGTCGGGTCTATAAATAGTTTAATATCTACACCTGCTGAGTAGATTTCATTCCAATTTGTTCCTCCATCGGTGCTTTTATAAATCTTGTCATCCCTCGGTGTTGCTGCATAAACAATATTATCGTCGTCTTTATCTACAACAACAGAGCAAAGGCCGTTTCCTGGGGCAGAATAAACTGTAGTCCAGGTATCTCCACCGTCTGTGCTTTTGACGATACCCACCTTCCCTGCGGCAAAGACTATATTGGAATCTGTGGGGTCTACACAAACATCCTCAAACCAACCTTGTCCTCCTGCTCCTCCGTCAGGATACTTTGCCGCCCAGCTGCCACCTCCGTTAGTGCTCTTAAAAATGTTGCCCCGCAGAAGGTCGGCATCTTCAGTATATACCACTGAACCTGTTACCGCATATACCGTATTATCTGGATCATTGGGGTCAATGGTTACCTTGCCCACCAGGGTATCTTTTGGGCTTGAGGCACCTCCATCATCCAGAGGCGAAGAGGTCCAGTTTAAGCCCCCATCAACTGTCTTCCATACTATGGCATCATCATCGGTACCTGCTTCCTCACTCCCGGAACCAAGATAGACGATATCTGGATCGGTGGGATGAATGACTATGGATTGAATTTCGCTACCCGTATAGTTAGAAAGAGTGGTCCAGGTGGAGCCTCCATCTATACTTTTCTTTAATATATCACCGCTTGCAGCAAAAACAATATCGCTATTGCTTGGTGCAATGGCTAAGCCTCTAACTTCAACCCATCCTCCTTCATCTTCAAAAGCCGAATTACCTGACCAACTTGTGCCAGCGTTGGTAGATTTATAAACCCCATAGCCTGAACCCATTCCCACATACAACACATCCGAATTAGTGGGGTCTATGGCAAAGGACTTTGCGCAGCCGCCATAGATTCCACTATTCTCAAAGTTTGCCGGTGTGCCAACGCCTCCTGCCTCTGCAACTGCACTCCAAACAACTATCCCTCCTAAAAACGCCAAACCTGCTACTAAACCAACCAAAATCTTTCTACTCATCTTCCTACTCTCCTTTTTCAAAATAAAAACCCCAAGGTTTTTTATAACCTTGGATTAAACTAGTTTTTAAAAAACTACTATTTAAACTAAGACTACATCGGCTCGGTCCTCTCTCTCTGAAGTGCCAGCTGGTTTCAGCATTTTATTTTTCGGGATTGTAAAGCACATCACAGATTAAAAGTTAAAGTCAAATTTTCTCTCCCGAATTAAAAAATTCTGGTATAAGAATATCATATAAAAATCTGCATGTCAAATTTTGTAGCTATGCAATTAAGAGGACAATGAACTTGATTGAATTCTCACTCAAAACAGTTGTTTGTATGTGGGCTATATCTTTTTTACCTTATCTACCCTTCCAAGATTTCCTTTTCCTTCTTCTTCATGGTCTCTTCGACCTTCTGGATATACTCGTCGGTTAATTCCTGCATCTCTTTTAAGCCTCGATAGAGACCATCCTCGGAAATCTTTTTTCCCTTCTCTAAACTTTTTAAAGAGTTATTAGTACGGTGTCTTTCCTCTCTGATTACAACTTTAGCCTCCTCCCCTAACTTTCTGGCAATCTTTGCGACCTCTTTTCTTCGCTCCTCAGAGAGGGAAGGAACCGGCACCTTAATTTGATTCCTATCGACAATGGGGTTCATTCCCAGGTTACTCACCGATAATGCCGTTTTGATTTTTTCGATGAGCGTCTTATCCCAGGGAACGATAAGGAGCAGTTGAGGAGAAGGGGTTGAGATTGTCGCAACCTGATTAAGAGGAAGCTGGCTGCCATAACAATCCACCTTAATTCCTTCCAAAAGAGAGATGGAGGCCCTTCCCGCCCGTAGATTCCCAATGGTTTTACTACTTGCCTCTAAGATCTTTCCCATCTTCTTCTGGGTTTCCCGATAAATCTCTTTTTCCATATTAACTCACTATAGTGCCGATTTTTTCTCCACAAACTACTCTTTTGATATTGCCCTTTTTCAAAAGATTAAAAACGATAATCGGCAAATTATTATCCATACAGAGACTGATGGCCGTGGAATCCATCACCTTTAATCCTTTCTCCAAAACCTTGATGTAGGTCATTTTTCTATATTTTTTGGCCTCGGGTACTTTCAGAGGATCGGCACTGTAGATTCCGTCAACCTTTGTCGCCTTCAGAATAACCTCAGCATTAATCTCGATTGCCCGCAGACTTGCTGCCGTATCGGTAGTAAAGTAAGGATTCCCCGTACCTCCGGCAAAGATAACGATTCTCCTTTTCTCCAAATGTCGAATTGCCCGGCGTCGGATATAGGGTTCAGCAAGTTCGTGCATTTCAATAGCGCTCAGTACTCTTGTCGCAACACCCAATTTTTCCAGGGCGCTCTGAAGGGCTAAACTATTAATGACCGTTGCCAACATCCCCATATAATCTGCGGTGGAGTGATTTATTCCCCCTCTCTCCACTCCCCGAAATATGTTTCCTGCCCCAATGACGATTCCCAACTCTACCCTTCTTAAATTATATACCTCCTTGATCTCTTTGGCAATGGAGGCAAGAGCAGAAGAATCAATGCCAGAACTCTTCTTTCCGGCCAATGCCTCTCCCGATAACTTCAACACAATCCGCTTATATTTAGGTTTAGTCATTTTTTTCTGGGAAAGATTGGTCTTTCCCTTTTTATTTTTCTCCCTTCCGGTAAAACTCCCCATTGAATCTTTTTGAAATTCTCTTTTTTGAACTCCTCCCCGATTCCCAAACCTTCAGCGATCTTAGAGGAACTCGCGGGCAAAAATGGCTTTAAAGAAAGAGCAACAATTCTCAACGTCTCTAGCACATTGTAAAGAGCCGGACCCGCCTCTCTCTGGGAAAGACGCCAGGGGCTTTTCTCATCAAGGTATTTATTAGCTACCGCAACAACTTCCCAGATTTTGCTTAAGACTTCACTATATTTCAGGGCCTCTATCTGAGGGAGAATCCCGGCAAGAGAAAGGGATTTTTCCTTTAATCTCTCACCAGAGGACCCGGAGGATTTAGGGATCTTGCCATCAAAAGAGTTATCTATTAGGGTAAGGGTTCGGTGTAAGAGATTACCGAGATCATTAGCAAGGTCACTATTATATCTTTTAACAAATGCGGCATAAGAATACTCCCCATCGGCGCCAAATGGTATCTCCCGCAGGAGGAAATAACGAAATGGGTCAACTCCAAATTCAGAAATAATATCCTGTGGGGAAATAGCCTCTCCTTTTGATTTGGAGATCTTCTCCCCGGCAATTTTCCACCACCCGTGAGCAAAAATTTTTTTGGGCAAAGGAAGGGATAATGAAAAAAGAATGGCCGGCCACATAATATCGTGAAAGCGAATAATATCCTTGCCAATGAACTGCACATCCGGAGGCCAGTACTTCCCAAAAAGCTTTGAATTGGAAAGATAGCCAACCCCGGAAAGGTAATTGAGAAGAGCATCAAACCAGACATAGATGGTAAAATCTTCTTCTATTGGTATACCCCATTCACAACTCCTCCGGGTAAAACTTAAATCAATAAGGCCTCTCCTAATAAAACTTATCACCTCATTTCTTCTCTGAGGAGGACCAATAAACTCTAAATGCGCATCAATGTGAGAAAGTAAATCCTTCTGGTATTTCGAGAGCCGGAAAAAATAGGTCGGCTCTTTTAAGGAACCAACCTTTCTTCCACAGTCCGGGCAAAGGTTCTCCTGCAAATGGGAAGGAAGAATGTAACTTTCGCAATGGACACAGTAGTAGCCTTTATAGGTACCCTGGTAGAGATCGCCTTTCTGGTAAAGCTTATGGAAAACCTTTTTAACCATTTCTTCATGCTCGGCCTCGGTTGTGCGGATAAAGCGATCGTAAGAGATATTTAATCTTTCCCAGAGTTTCTGAAAGCGTTTGCTCATCCTATCAGCTAACTCCTTTGGCTTCAAATTTAAAGCCTTAGCCGCAGTAGCTACCTTCTGGCCATGTTCATCGGTGCCGGTCAAGAAGAAAACATCTTTACCCAAGAGTCTTTCGGTTCTGGCCAGGACATCGGCGGCAACCTCGGTGTAGGCATGACCAATATGAGGGGTGTCATTCACATAATAAAGGGGAGTAGTGAGGTAAAATTTCATTTTTTGTAATTTTCTTCTTCAAAACCAAGGCAACACATAAGTCTTCCACAGAGACCGGAAATCTTAGCTATATCCAGGGGAAGACTTTGATCCTTTGCCATGCGTATGGTTACAGGCTCAAATTTTTTTAGAAAAAGAGTACAGCAGAGTGGTCGGCCACAAATGCCATATCCACCAACCATCCGTGCCTCATCGCGAAGCCCAATCTGCCGCATCTCAATGCGGCAATTGAAGATAGAGGCAAGTTCCTTCACCAACTCCTTAAAGTCAACCCTTCCCTCTGCCCAATAATAAAAGGTAACGGTGGATAAATCAAAGGAATGCTCCGCCTCAATAAGTTTCATCGGCAATTTTTTTTCTTCGATCTTCTCCAGGCATATTTTGAATGCTTCTTCATCTCGCTTATAATTTTCCTCAATCCTTTTGATATCGGCTTCATTTACCTTTCTGATTACTTTCTTTAAGGGAGAATCGGTCTTTTTTAGATCAGCAGGTTTTGGGGAAGAAATAACCTCCCCATAGTCCTCTTTTCCTGATTCAGATTCAATAATGCAGTAGTCGGTTATTTTCAGGTTTAAATTTCCCATAAGAAAATAGGCAAGCCGGTCTAATTTTCTGATTCGGATCTGAACAACCTGTTCCATTTCTCTGCTTCTTTATATTCTTTCTTTGCTCTTTCCTCTTCCCCTAAAAATTCATAAAGTTTTCCTAATTCCAAATGGTAGATGCTCTTGGTGGGATAGCGATTGACCGCCTCCTTTAATTGGGCGATTGCTTTTTCTAAAAGAGATTCTTTTCCTTCCCGAATTCCTTTAATCCAGTAAAGTTTGGCCAAAGTATAGTGGTAATAGGCAGGATAGGGATTGAAAAAAATGGCTCTTTTCATCTCCTCAATTGCTCTTTCCCAGGCAAGAGAATCCCTTTGTATGAGAGCAATTTTTTGATCGACCTCGGCTAATCGGTACCAATAGGAAGGATTAGTAGACTGCCAGAATAATGCTTTTTGCAACATTACCCTTCCCTCTTTAAACTTTTCCTCATTCATGAGTTGTACAGCTTGCTTTGCTTTTCTTTCGGCTAAAATTTCCCTCAGATTCATTCCGCCTGAAAGAATGACCATCCCTATTATAAGGAAAAGAGCGGTTTTTGTCAAAACAGATTTTTTTATACGGTATGGTCGTGTATCCTTTAACATCACAACCGCTAAAGCCAAAATGAAGAAGATAATTGTAGCAAGAGAAGGGTCATAAAGGTCAAAATCGCCAAAAGAGTGAATCAGGGAACCAAAAATAGCCAGGGATAAACCCAGGAGAATTAAGGAATTACCCCTTTTGGACGCAGATAAACGCAGAAATGTCATTCTGACCCCGTATTCAATACGGGGGAAGAATCTCTCTTTTAATAAGAGACCCTTCGCTTTACACTCAGGGTGACATCTTGTGTCATCTGTGTGTATCTGTGACAATCTGCGTCCTACTGATTTGTTTCTTTGAATAATCCTTTTTACTGCCGCCCGGAAAAAATTCCCCCATATCCAGAGAAAGAGAAGAAGTCCAAAAACGCCAGTCTCCACCCAAATCTCTAAAAAATTATTATGCGCATGCTGGGTCTCCATGGTATAGGCAAGTTTGTATCTGGCAAATCTGCTTCCAAAGGTCCCGGGACCACTACCAAAAAAGGGGTTTTCCTTAATCATCCGGAAACCGGCGCTCCAGTAGCCAATTCTGTCCCGGAAAGCGGAAAGATGGGGTAGCCCCCCAAACTTAAAGAATAAAAAGAAAATAAGAAGGAAAAGGGAAAGAAACAGACCGCCGAAGAAAAGTATTTTTTTTCCTTCCTTGAAAAAATAGAAAATAAGAAAGAAGCCAAGAATAAAGAATAAGCCAATCCAGCCACCAACCGATTTTGTATAAAAGAGGCAGTAAAGCAAAAGTGCACAAATTCCCAGAAAAATGGGTTTGAAGAAATGTCTACTCTCAATTGCCATTGTCATGCCTATGGGGAAAAGCATAATTAGGTAGCCGGCCAAGATATTGGGATAAACAAAGGTAGAAAAGACGCGATTAGAAGAGAGCCTTGATAAAAGAGCCTCCGGTAATTCCTCCATCCGATAATGGGTAGCGATAAATTTCCTGGTTGCCTCCAACCCCCAGAAATATTGATAGATTCCATAAAGAGAGATTAAGGTTGCCGAAAATAAAATGATGATCAGAAAACCCTTAACCTCTTTTTCCTCAATATTATTAACCACCAGCCAATAAAGAAGAAAATAACCGATAAATTGAAGGGAGAGATGGAAAGAAAGGTAATGGCAGGAAGAAAAAGAACTGCTCACGAGAAGAAAAAGAAGAAAGAGAAGCAGAGGTAGGTCCGGAGGGCTTTTTAAGAGAAGAAAAGTTTCTCCTTTCTGCCAGAAAAAGCTACACAACCAGATTACCACCAAAGAGATAACCACCAGATGAAAAATGCTATTTTGAATAGGATAGGTAAGCCCGTCAATAAAAGGTCGCAGAAGAATAAAGGCAAGAAGGACAGCTTTGATTATCGATTTAACCGCTTCCCTATTTTTCACCGTATAGTAATCCCCCTCCCCTTTCTTCCCCTCCTTCGAGGGGAGGGTAATAGTTATGAGGTTTTCTCGTGGAGGGAACCGACAAGTTCATTGACATCGTAAATTCCTTTGCGGGAAAGATACCTCTTCAATCCCGTGATAATTTCCTGAGCGGCATGTGGATTAATAAAAATAACTGTTCCCAAACCAACGGCATTGGCTCCCGCAATAATAAATTCTAAAGCATCATTGCAACTGAGAATTCCTCCGGCTCCGATAATTGGCAAGGAGGTTACTTTTCTCACCTGCCAGACCATCCTTAGAGCAATTGGTCTTATTGCTGGCCCCGAGAGCCCTCCGAGAACACCTCCCAATTTTGGCGCTTTTGTTTCCACATCCACACTTATTGCCGAAAAGGTATTTACCAGACTTAAAATGTTCGCTCCCGCTTTTTCTGCAGACTTTGCTATTTTAGTAATATCGGTGACATTGGGGGAAAGTTTAACCAAAAGCGGAAGTTTCGTTTTTCTTCTTACTGCTTTAATCAGGTGGAAGGTTTCGAGCTCATCCTGTCCAACAATTAATTTTTTCCTGATATTTGGGCAGGAGATGTTCAACTCAATTCCCGCTATCTCCTCCCTATTCAATATTTGCACAAGCTCTAGATATTCTTCCTTTTTTTTTCCTGCAATACTTACGATAACCGGTGTGGAAAATTTTTTAAGGTAGGGTAATTTTTCCTTTAAGAATGCCTTTATTCCTACATTTGCCAGACCAATGGAGTTTAAGAGACCGGCGGCTGTTTCAACAAACCGGGGAGGTGGATTGCCTGCGGTTGGCTTAAGAGTAATCGTCTTGGTCACTACCGCCCCTACCCGATTAATATCGATTAGATCCCTGTATTCTTCTCCATAGCCAAAACAACCACTTTGCAAGACTACCGGGTTCTTCAGAGTTATCCCCGCAATCTCTACCCTCAGGTTAACCTTTCTCACCAGGCTATCTCCTCACTATTGAAAACTGGACCATCCTTACAAACCCTTTTATACTCATTCTTCTTCATCCTTACCACACATCCCTGACAGGCCCCCACTCCACAGGCCATATGCTCTTCTAAGGAGACCTGGCAAAAAATCCTGTGGCTTTTTGCAATCCTGGCTATCTCCTTAAGCATTTCCATCGGACCACAGGCGTAAATAACAGTGGGGAGTGGGGAGTAATTCCTGTAGCAAGTCAGTAACTAAACCCTTTCTTCCTAAACTCCCATCCTCAGTGGAAATCTTGACTACTCCCCCCAATTGCTTAAATTCATCCCGGCAGAGGATATCCTCAGATTTCTTGCCGCCAATGAGAGTAATATAGGGCAATGAGCGCTGGGTAAGTTCCTCGGCCAAGAAATAGAGAGAGGCTACCCCAATTCCACCGGCAACAAGAATAATCCTTACTCCTTTATCAGGTAACTTATAGCCTTTGCCTAAAGGTCCAATAAGATCTAAATATTGCCCTCTCTTCCTCCGGGAAAGAATTTTTGTCCCTTTCCCCCTTATTTTATAAAGAAGATCTACATTCTCTCTTCTTACCCGATGGATAGAAAATGGCCTACGGAGTAAAGGGAAAATTCCTTGGTTAACCTTGATATGGAGAAATTGCCCCGGCTTACTTACCTGAGCTATTCTTTGCACTTTTAGAGAAAGTTGATAGTAAGTTGCCGGGAGAAGTTCTCTGTTTTCAATAATCTCTGCTTTTGTCTGAACCATATTGCCAAAATAGTTTAACACATTTCCCATCCATAGACAATCTTTTAAATTGACACTCTCGCCCTACTTAAGGTAGAATAAATAAAAACAAGGAGGAGACCATGAAACACAGTATTGCCTTTCTCATCTTTTTCTTGCTTATTGGCGCTCTTATCGGCACCACCATTGGAGAACTTTTAGGGCTTTTAGTAGGAGAAGGAACGAGAATGTATTCCTTTTTTAACCTGGGCCTTACTCCCTCATTTGGTCCTGCTAAACTCAATCTCATCATAATGGGCATCACCTTTGGCATCAAAGTAAAGATTAATCTTTGTGGTGTTCTTGGTATGCTCTTCTGCGCTATTTTCGCCTTAAGAAAACTTTAACCACTTCAACCACAAATAGACACAGATGTCATTCTGAGGCATTAGCCGAAGAATCTCGCCTTCAAACATAGGAAGAATGAAAAAATACGAAAGTGGTATAAAAAATTGGCCGAAGGATGAAAGACCAAGAGAAAAACTCTTTAAGTCTGGAGAACATAGATTAAGTGACACCGAGTTATTGGCCATTCTTCTCCGCAGTGGCACAAAAGGCCAAAGCGCTATTGATTTAGCCAGGAGAATCATCAAAGAGTTCAAAACCTTCCGCAATATGAGCCATACCGATATCCGTCGATGGAAAGAATTTAAAGGTTTGGGTCAAGCCAAAATTGCGCAAATTAAAGCGGCGATTGAAATCGGCCGAAGATTTAGAGAACAGGAGATAAAGGAAAAGAAAATAAAGATAACCTGCGCAAAGGATGCTACCGCTTTTCTTATGCCCCGGATGAGAGATTTAAAAAAAGAGGTCTTTAAGGTCCTGCTTTTAGATGGACAGAATAGACTTATTGACATTGCCGAGATAGAGGAAGGTTCCGTCACCCAGGCCAGCCCGGTTATCAGAGAAATAATTTCTCTGGCTTTACAGAACTTTGCCGCCGCGATCATCTGTGTTCATAATCACCCCTCGGGTAATCCAAACCCAAGTGAAGAAGACAAAGATTTTACCAAAGAACTTGTCTCTGCAGGTAAAATTATGCAGCTCAAAATCCTGGACCATATCATCTTTGGCAACAATAACTACTTCAGCTTCACCGATAAAGGATTGGTATAGACGCAATGGGTGAGAGATTATGTAATTGTTCATGAGATGGTTCATATCATCCAGCCTAACCACAGTAAATCTTTCTGGGATATCGTATCTCAATATAAACTAGCTGAAAGGGCAAGAGGATATCTTATCGCTAAAGGATTTGAGCCGGAAGCAGAATCCGATATAGAAATATGAAAATTCAGGTTAAGGTTATTCCCAATTCCAAAGAGCCGAGAGTAAGGGAAATCGAAGGAGTTTTGAGAGTAAAAGTTGATGCTCCAGCGAAGAAAGGAAAGGCAAATAAAAGGCTTGTTGAAATCCTGGCGAAATACCTCTCAAAGCCAAAATTATCAATAAAGATTATCGAGGGTTTAACCTCTAAAAATAAGGTGATAGAGATTAAATAAAGAAAAAAATGAGTTTGATGAATTTTTGGAAAGAGAGAATAAAAAGAATTGGCTGCTTCGATTATGCGTTGATAAAGTTAAGTTGCATCGCTTTTGGGTTGATGCTGGCGGCCTGGATTCCCGCATTAACCAGAATAAATGGATTCTGGTGGCTCCTGATTTCTATAATCTTGGCGATAAAACCAGCATCTGTAGTATTTAAGAAATAAGTCTTCTTTGGGTAAAAGGAGGTACTGTCGAGAGGGAGGAACCCAATGATTAGATTGTCGCCCTCAAGTTTGAATATATTTCTTGAATGTCCCCGGTGTTTCTGGTTGCAGATGAATAGACGCATAAAAAGACCCAGGGGGATATTCCCCTCTTTACCGGGAGGGATGGACTTAGTAATCAAGAAATATTTTGATAAATATCGGATCAAGGATGAGTTGCCTCCGGAAATAAAAGGAAGGGTTGAAGGGAAGTTGTTTAATAATTTAGCCCTTTTAGAAAGATGGCGGAACTGGAGAACAACAAACCTCTGCTATGAAGACAAGTCATTAAATGTTTCCCTTTCCGGAGCCCTGGACGACTGTTTGGTAGATGGTAATTACTATATCCCGCTTGATTATAAGACCAGAGGCTCGGCG
>DAOVGU010000264.1 GCA_030672255.1 bacterium | reverse complement strand
AGGGAACCGGAGTGTAAGGCTTTGATGGTTTTGTTGGCTTAGGCGTATAATCCTTTAAAGGTACTGGCTTATAGGGTTTTACCGGTTTTGGTTTATAGGGTTTTGGAGGAATAGGTTTATAAGGCTTCGTAGGCCTTGGTTTATATGTCATTTGATACCTCCCCTTATTCTTGACTTCCTTTCGGCACTACGCCTTTTCCGCGGCAAGGCCAGCAGTAAAGGTGGCTTCGAATATAAACACCTGTTCCATCACATGCTCTACATTTTTCATAAGGCTTTATCACCTTTACAATACCCTTTCCATGGCAAATCGGGCAATCTGAAAGTTTTGATAGACCAAAGGGGTCTTTACCCGTTCCTTTACAAAAGGCGCACTTAATTTCTACCGTATTCTTCTCTATCTTTTTAAGTTCCTCAGGTTTTATGGTAGTCCATCTTGGTTTTCTGACCATCTTCTCACCCCTCTTTTCTTTTTCCCTTAGACTTTTACTCTTTTCTGCCTCCTTAATTTCTTCCGGCGTTATTGTTACCCACCTGGGTTTTTTAGACATTTTTCACCCCCTTTTATTTTTTCTTCATTTTCTCTAAAAAGGCTTTGCCTTTGAGAGTGAGCGTATATAAACCTGAACCAATTCTTGATAAGTAGCCATTCTTAACGAGTGATTTACACAAGAAATTTGTGTACTCAGTTGTTGATGCCATTTTACGGCTCAATAAAGTATTATTTGCTTTTTTGTAATAGGCAACTATCTCAAGAATATCTTTTTCGCTGGCTGTAGGTTCCATTTTTATCCCTCCCCCACTACTTTATACCGGCTCTTTTATCCAAAAAACTTCTTGGTATAATCGGCCTTTAATTCCTGTAACTCACCAATGGCTTTCTCCAAAGAGACCTTTTTATCGCGAATCTCTAAAAGGAGAGATTTGATGTCTGCGGTCATATCCTCCTTTTGAGCCCGTTCTTTAAGCGCACTTAACTGTTCCATTTGCGTCTGTATCTCTTTTAGTGCTGCCTCCACTGTTTGCCTCTTCTGACCTACTACCTTCTGCATCTCTTTGACGGCATCGGCAACTGCCTTTACATCCTTAGCATCGCCCGCCTTCTTCATCAATTCTTCTGGCGATTTTGCAGATTCTGCCTGGAGCTCTCCTAAAATTTTCTGCATCTCTGCCATCTTCTTCTTCATCTCAACTTCTAATTCTTCTAAAACTTTGGCTCCAGCTTTTTCCTCGGGCATATTAAACACCTCCTTTCTAAACGCGAATTACCGCTAATTTTTTATTCGCGAATATTCGCAAATAGTGCGAATTTGTAGGGGTTCGATTTATCGAACCCGCAACAACAGGCGCCATAAATGTCGCCCCTACAAATTACACAAATAACTCCCTACCCTAACAAATTACTTATATTTTCCTAATGTCTTGCTGAAAGCACTAACTGCGGCTGCATGAGCACGACCGCTTGCAATGGTCTCTTTACCAAGAGCATTCACCGCTGCTTCATTAGCTTTGTGATGAGCAACTATCTCTTCGCCCTCCTTTTCCTTAAAAGCCGCATCCTTTGCATCCCAGGCTTTTACATAGGCATTATGCTTTGCCTTATAAGCCTTCTCCTTCTTTTCCCAGATTCTCTGTGCCATCTTTCTTCACCCCCTCTTTCTTCTTTAGCTTTATGCTTCTTTTTGCGCAATTTCATAGAACAGACCTTTTTTTATAAAATGGCGTAGCCAGACCATATCTCGACAGAGTTGCTCTGCATAGCCTGGCGAGATTCCCATCCTGTCTGATATACCTCTGGGATGGGCTCTACCTATCTCCTTAACTATCTGAAAAATCTCCCTTTCACGTTTGGTCATTCTTCCACCTCCTTTACAGTAATCACACCGATACCTTTGCATTGGACGCAGGCAAGGTTTGAGCCACGTGTCCTGCCAACCCCGTTACAGCTGGGGCACACTTCTACCGGCTCAGTAACACTTACGTAGCCCTTTCCTCGACAAGGCGTGCAGGTAATATTGGTTCTTGGTTTTTCTTCGCCTCTCCCTTTGCAGGAGGCACATTTAACCACTGGCGGTTTAAGTTGAATACGCTTTTTGCCCTTACATACAGAACAGACTGAGCCTCTTGGCTTCTCACCTGTTCCACTACAGAAGGCGCAATCATACCACTCCTCTCTTAGAAGCTCGACTGGTTTTTTAGGTTTATCCGGACTTTTACCTTTTTTCTCTATCTTAAGCGAATGCCAATTCCAGCCTTCAGTTGTATTTTTTACTATAGATGACTTTTTCTGAGCCAATATACTCTTTCTCTCCTTTTCCGAAAGGTCTTTCCACTCCATTATATGTCGCTACGCTTCAATTAATAATTAAAAATGAAGAATTAAAAATTATTTCCCTTTTTTAGAGTTGCTAAAAACTTCTCACCCTCTGGTGTAATTTCATAACCTGCCATAGCGGTGCCTCTTATATAGCCATTTTTCCATAAAGAACGGCAAAGTACAGTGGCGTATTCTGGAGAAAAACCCATCTCTTTACCAATATCCTCTGGCTTGGTTTTACCTAATTCATAAATTAGCTTTAAGGCGTATCTTTCACTTTCTACAACTGATGACATTTTAGTAGCCTCTTTAGTATTCTATAGGCATAGATTTCCACTTCTTTCCGTCTCTTCCACCTTTCCCCTGACGACCTATCTTTTCCTGAAGCGTGGTTAATCTATTGGGTCCACGGTTATGAATTACTAACCATGAACCATGATTAGGCCCGGTTACTTTAAGCTCCACCCGAGAGTTGGGCTGTAATTTTGTTTCTTCCAGCGCATTATCTGTCAAAATCAATTTAGCTTCATTATCTATCTGGATCTCTTCTTGCATCATAATCATCTGCAGCATTGAAAGCTGAGGATAAACGCCAGGGGCATGAACTACTATGTGGGGCCAGCGGTTCGAACCTTTAATCCTGATAACCTTAATTTCCACTGAGTGACCAGCAGATATCCCTGTTTTCTCCCTTATATTGGAAGGGATAAAAACCTTTCCTTCCTCATCAACTTTACTAAACCCTCGCAGAAGTGGCATCTTTAGCCTCCATCTCCAGATTTCTCTCTTTCCGTTTAAAGGCATTATAAACGACCTCAACCAATTTCCTTAACTCGTCAATTTTTGCCCTAATTTTCTTGCTCTTGTTATCGGATAGGGCAACTTTAATTGTTAGGATCAATCTCTCTATCCTCTCTACATCTAATTCATTTATTAAAGTTCTCCCCTCATCCAATACCGCCCCTGCTGCCTGAATCATACTTTCTGCCCGAATACCCATTTGAATTTCTTCTTTACGTTGTTGGTCTTCCTTAGCATGAATTCGAGCCTCCTCGAGCATCTTATTAATCTCATTTTTTGTTAAGCGAAAGGAAGAGCTAATCTGGATACTTTTCTCATTATCGGTGTGTAAATCCAAGGCTTTAGCCTGGAGAATTCCATTGGCATCTATATGAAATGTCACCTCAATCTGGGCTTCGCCTCGACGAGCAGGTGGGATATCGGTAAGCTCGAACTTACCCAAACTTATATTATCGGATGTTAGGAGCCTTTCTCCCTGTAAGACACGGATATCGACCTGAGTCTGGTTATCTTTAGCGGTAGTGAATATCTGGCCTCTGGAGGTAGGTATGGTGCTATTCCTCCCTATAATCTTGGCAAATATCCCTCCCTCAGTATCAATTCCTAAAGAAAGCGGGGTAACATCCAGTAATACCACATCTTTTATTTCCCCAGTCAAGACATTCGCTTGTATTGCCGCACCAAGAGCTACAACTTCATCGGGATTGATATCCTTATATGGCTCTTTGCCCAAAAGCTCCCAAGCCAGGTGCTGCACAGCAGGCATTCTGGTAGAACCTCCTACTAAAACTATCCTATCTATCTGGGCTGGTGTAAGTTTTGCATCAGATAGAGCCTGTTTAGTAGGCTCTACCATTTTCTTTAATAAATCCCGGGTTAACCCTTCAAACTGCTCTCTGTCCAATGTCAATCTCAAATCCTCTTCTTTCATAAGAAAGGGGATTCTAATATCCGTAAATGTTTTCGTGGAGAGGTCCTTTTTTGCCTTTTCTGAAGCTTCCTTCAACCGCTGTAAAGCCATCTTATCTTTTTTTACGCCAATTTTATGGAGTCTCTGAAATTTATCCGCGAGATAATCCATTATCCTCTGGTCCCAGTCATCTCCACCAAGATGGGTAT
>DAOVGU010000269.1 GCA_030672255.1 bacterium | reverse complement strand
GATTACAATAAGATTATGTTTTTCTGCAATCTCCATTATCCGATCCATATCACAGAGATAACCTCCGATGTGAACGGGAATGATTGCCTTGGTTCTTGGGGTGATAGCCTCCTCTATTTTTTCTGGGTCTATACAGTAGTTATCTGGACTTATATCGACAAATATGGTGTCAGCTCCTACCATTACCGGAGCCAGATTTGTCGCTACCCAGGTAGTGGGAGGCGTAATAACCTCATCTCCATAGCCTATGCTTGCATTTCTTAAGGCTACTTCTAAAGCAACAGAGCCATTGGTAACCGGAGTGGCATAATCTACTCCGTAATACTCGGCAAATTCCTCAGCGAATTCCTGTACTTTACTTTCCCTGTTCTCAAATAGAACCCGATAGCAATAAATATGTCCCCATTTACCAAGCTGCACTACTTCTGCTACTGCTTTCTTCTCCTCTTCTCCGACAATTGGCCATTTTGGAAAAGGTTTTGTTCGTAAAGGTCTTCCTCCGGCAATTGCTAATTTAGCCATTCTCGCCCTCCTTAATTTTCAATACGGTTTTGGGTATGTTAGAAATGCTTTCCACACTAAAATAAAACCTCAAACCTGTATACAATTTCTCTTTCAAAGTAATTATTTTCTCCGCATTAGTGCTGATATTTAAAATTTTTTTCTCCTTCTTATTTTCTACCAATATCCTTCCTTTCTCTTTAAAGATTATGTTATTAAAATGGGGATGAAGATGCAATCGGTGAATAACCATGCAGTTTTGATGAACTATAGTCTTTAAAGAAATGGAATCCTCTTGGATACCATAAATGTTTTCTATTTCCTTGCTTTGAGTTTTAATGGTAACTCCATTTTTACTCTTGCTATAACTGTATTGAAGATTTTTTTCATAAAGTCTTTGCAATTTACTACCAAGCACTATTTCTGTAGAGAGGATACTGGGATGAGTAAGGACATTCCAATCTTTCTTAGGTTCAATTAATGGCCCAATGTGAAGGCCGTCCACCAACCATTCTGCTATCCCATTTTCCTGACAGATAGTCACAACAGGTCTGCTGCCCATAATCCCGCATGAATTAAATTTTACCGATTGATGACCATCGTAGTACATTACCCCATTTATTGCATTCCTTGCCCAGGGATATTCCTTCAGCTTTTTCTTTTCCCATAATAGATATCTTTCTCTTGCCTCCATACAATTACAATAATGAGCATCTTCTAATTGGTCAATAAAAGTTAGAACCTTATCCATATTTTGGAGCCGCTTAATATCTATATCGGTGGAATGTGACCCAGTGATAAGTCCAAAACAAGTATGAGTAACAGGCATAAGAGTTGACAATTGTTTTCTTCTCTGATAGATTCTCTCTATAGCCTGCATAGTTTTTTCTGGGCTCGTCATAAGAGAATCACAAATAAGCCCTTCGCCTGGTTCTATTTGAGAAAGAGGTATGACTACAATTCCCATCTTACCTAAGAGCATTCCTTCATCTTTATTTGGTCGATACATATTATGGGAGGCATAAGGATATAGAGGAGCTTTGGGTCCTTGCTTGAAACCCTTGCGCCCTATAAAAGTGTTATCCTTTACCTGGAGAATCTCTTCCCAAAGCCTATAGTCCATATTCGGGATATAATCCCCTTGTACTAAATATCCTCTTTTTTCTAATACTCTTAACATACGGGTAGATATAGAAGCATTACCCATGAGATTTATTTTGGGTTGATAACCATAAGCTTTCCGGAAAGCCTCTTCTGCTGAATCTAACATTCTATTAAAATTACTTTGATTATAGTAAGCCATAAAACAAGATGGTAGAGGCTTGCCATAATCTTCCTGCAATTGTAAATCCCAATACGGATGTAAGTGGTAAGTTAGTTCATGTCTTCCTTTTGAGTCTACAACTGCTTGCATCATCTCCGGGTGATTTTTAATAATATCATAGGAGACAGCAAAAATTCCCCTTGCTTTATGCTTATCCAAAATCTTTACTATTTCTTTTATTGCTTCTGTTTGGTCAAAAAGGTGCCGGTGACCAGGATATAGAGAACACCTCTTTTCTTCTTCAACATAACAGAATGATTCAATATCAAATCTCAGTATAACCAGCAATTTTCCTTCCTTCATTTTTATCTTTCTCCCAGAATTTATCTCAATGCCACCTCATACATAGCCATGTGTCTGAACCACACATATTACCGATTTTTAGGCTTAAACCCCGTTTAGAGATAAGTCCCTAACGGGGTTTATAGTATATCCCTAAAGAGTTTGTCAAGAGCGCTTATCCAATCTTTTTGTAGAAGAGCGGATAATAAGTTTTGATTCTAAAATAATTTTTTTGGGTTTAGTGTCTTTCTTCTCAATAATTTCTAAGAGTCTTTTACACGCAACCTCACCCATTTGATGCTTTGGCTGGTTAACTGTGGTTAATGGGATTTCTAATATCTCTGTTGGGCTAAGATTAGCAAATCCTATCAGAGAGATATCGTCAGGTATATTTAATCCTTTCTCTTTAATTGCTTTGAAGGTGCCAATAGCGGCTGGGTCATTGATACAGAAGATGGCGGTAGGTAGTTCCTTTAATTGAAAGAATCTCTTCATTGCTTTGTAACCGTCTTCTTCGTTAAAGCCATTCCCTATAACTAATTCCTCTTCAAAAGGAATCTTACTCTTGATGAGGGCCTTCTTATATCCAGAGAATCGTTCTTTACTGGTAGAACAGGAAGAAGGACCAGCAATATAGCCAATTCTTTTGTGCCCCAAAGAGATAAGATAATCTACCGCCTCAAAGGCTGCTTCCTCATCATTGGTCAGCACACAATTGAAATTTTCTCCTTGATAATGCCTATCAATCAGAACAAAAGGAAATTTCTCCTCTTTTAATTCTTGCAAAATAGTTAAGTTTTCCATCTCCTGGGCGGGAGCAATAATTAGACCGTCCACCCTTCTTTCTAAGAGGTTTTCAAACTCCCCTCTTTCTTTTTTAGAATCCTCATCCGAATGGCAAAGGATAAGTTTATAGCCATTCTCATTGAGCACTGCTTCGATTCCCTTTGTTACTTCGGGAAAGAAGGAGTAGGAGACTGAGGGGATGATGAGCCCAATGGTATTGCTCTTCTTCTGGACTAAACTTCTGGCTAATAGATTGGGATGGTAGTTGAGGTCTTTTGCTGCTTTCAATACCTTTTCCTTTGTCTCTTTGCTAATGGGAATAAGGTCATCTTTGTTGTTTAAGACTCGGGAGACGGTAGCGGTTGAAACTTTGGTTTTCCTGCCAATATCTATAATGGAGGCCATTGTAATCTTCTTCTGTTAATCGTTTACATTATACCTCAAAAAAATAGTTTTGTAAAGTCGTCAAGGAAAAATTACGAACATCATTAGTAAATATTCAAGTAAACCACGTCATTATCTGTAGTGGCAAAGCTTGCTTTGCTCTTTTTTGACGAGCAAGCTCGTCCACTACCCCTGTGATGACACGGTGTTCACTGAGGATTTACCATCATTAACACATTAAAGAGTAACTAAGGGAATGCTGATAGTTTTTTCTGAAGCAGAGAGAAGCCTTGTCTTCTCTCTCCAACGATGAATGTGGTTTACTCTCTCTTTCGTTAATTTGCCTTTACAAAAGTAACATCTTTTTCAAGAATAGCCTCTTCTATTTCCTCTTTGGTTATATGGTCAGCATCTCTTTCTTCTTCTGCATGGTAGGTTAATCGGTAATTACCTTCCATATTTTATTGTATGGAATTTCTGGTAGTCGCAGGCTTTAGCCTGCGTTAATCTTGTAGCAAATCAGGCAAAGCAAGCTTTGCCACTACATAGACAAAATAAATATGTAGTTGCCGTCCCTGCGGAGGCAGGGATTACTCGGCTTTGTTATTAATAGTCCCCATTTCATTAAAACATTCTGTTTTTTTATCCAATTTTCGGTTTAACATAACTAAACCCAAAAATCAATTTTTCCATTTACTTAATTCTCTCCGAGTTTAAGCATGATGACCATATTATTCTTTGCATTCAGACCTCCTCCACAATTCCTTCTTATTTTTATTGGCAATATGTGTGTGCTTTTGGTATCAATATATGTTACAATTAAATCATAATGAAGAATTTCTTAAAGAAAAAAGAACAAATACAATTTACAATTGGAAAAATTAGGGGTTAGCATCCTTTATCTCTTTGGCTCCCAGATTTCTGGTCGTCCCTCCTTCAATAGCGACATTGATATGGCCGGCAGATGTTCCATGTGACATTAATGAAAAACTGGAGAAAAAAATAAAAGGCTAATGAAGTGCTTATTTGTTATTTGCATGATGATGGAGCAAGGCATTATAAAAAGGGAAGATGAATAATCGAGAGCGTGTTATAACAACATTGAGTCACAAAAATTCTGATAAAACACCCTATAACATATGGTTTACAAAAGAAGCACGTGCTAAGATGACTGCATTCTATGGTGACCCTGACTTTGAATCAAAACTGGGGAATTGTTTCGTAGATTTAGGTGCATACGATTACAATTATAAAAAGATAGACACTAATATTTGGGAAGATAGATTTGGGGTCCGATGGAATCGTACAGCGGATAAAGCCATTGGAACCGTTTGCAATTGTCTGGTGGATTCGGAAAATATTGATAAATATAGATTCCCTGACCCTGGCACAGATGGATGTTTTAAAAGCAATGCTCATACCGATATACCGCGTGCAAATTCTGGCAATTTCTTCATAGTTCAGTTAGGATTTAGTCTTTTTGAGCGCGCGTGGACTTTAGCTGGTATGGAGAATTTTCTTATGGCTATGCTATCTAACGAAAACTTCGCAAACAAACTACTCAATAAAATACTGGAATATAATTTGAGATGGATTGATAAAGCTCTCCTTCTTGATGTAGATGCTATACTGTTTGGAGATGATTGGGGAGGCCAGAATGGCTTACTGATGGGTCCGAAACTCTGGAGGAAATTTATAAAACCAAGGATAAAAGAGATGTACCAAGCAGTGAAGAAAAAGGGTAAATACGTATTCATTCATTCGTGTGGTAAGGTTGACGAAGTGTTCTCTGACCTTATAGAATGTGGAGTTGATTTATTTAATCCTTTTCAACCGGAAGTAATGGATGTCTTTGAAATGAAGAGAAAGTATGGAAAATCTCTCTCGTTTTTCGGTGGTATTAGTGTGCAAAGAACGTTGCCATTCGGGACAATCTCAGAAACCAGAAAAGAAGTTAAAATTTTACTTGAGAGGATTGGATTTGATGGAGGTTATATTGCTGCTCCTTCTCATTCAATACCGAAAGACGCAAAAGTTGAAAATATTGCAGCAATGATCGATATTTTGAAAAACCAATGACGTTTAGCGGAGATAACAATATGAATATAATAGAATACGGAGTCATCGGATTAGGATTTTTGGGGAAAAACATACCGAGGTCTTATCAAGTATGCTCAATGTAAATCTTTTAGGTGTGTGTAGGCGCTCAGAGAAACCTTAAAAAAGGAAATTTCGGAAGGAGCAATTGGCAGAATTATCTCCATCTATGCCCGACGCGATATCCCGGCAACTGTGAGTGAGGGAGTCCTAAAAAAGATTGGTCTTATTATCGGCGATGGAGTTCATGATACGTCTCCCAATTTCTCTGTCTGTGATAAAAATGGTCTGCGCTTTCCCGATACAACCTACTGGCCAATGCTGCATAACCTTCGTAGCGGTGCTTTAGAGAAAGAACTTTCCTATTTTATAAACTGTATTATCAGTGGTAAAAAACCTACCATCATCAGTCCCGAAGAGTCCTTATCTGCAGTGGAAGCCTGCCTGGCAGCTGAAGAATCTGCCAGGACTGGTAAAATTATCGCTCTTTGACAATCTTATATGCAGTTCCATCAAAGAGGTAGCCGAGAGGGAAAGGCTAAAACAGGAGTTCGCTCTCACCTACGAGACCTTCTCCAAACTTCTTGGTTTAGATTCTGGAAGCCTGAGACTCTGGGCTCGGAAGCTACAAAAAGAAGGGAAAAGAGGTGCTTTCCGCTATTACTTCCTGGGAGCACAGAGCTTGATTGATACCTCCCTTGTATTCTTTCTTGGAGTAAGGATGTATCTAATAGCGGTGATGGATGTCTTCTCCAGTGCACTGTGACATTAATTCTTGCACTAAAAGACCACATAGGTAGCCGCAAGCTTTAGCTTGCGCAGGCTAAAGCCTGCGACTACCAGGATAACGGGATTAGACTTAACCTGAAATCCCCTTCTCCCTCTGAGATGAAAGAAGCGAGAGATTGCCACGTCCGCCAAGGCGGACTCGCAATGACTTCGTCGACTAAAAAACTGGAGTAGAGAAAAGATTAAAAGAAAAATTAATTGCCTCCGACCTCCCGTACGTTGAAATAAGAAGAAAACGGGTAGGATGTT
>DAOVGU010000033.1 GCA_030672255.1 bacterium | reverse complement strand
TCTCACCCTTTAAGCAGCCGGAAAGAAGAATGATGCCCTCCTTATACTGCTCCAAGATTGTCTTGTCGATTCGGGGTTTATAGTAAAAACCTTCTAAATAGGAGATGGTGGAGAGTTTCATCAAATTTTTATAGCCGGTGCTATTTTTAGCTAAAAGGGTAAGATGAAAGGAGGCTTCCTTAATTCCCCGGGATTTCTTCTCAAAGCGACTTCCCGGAGCAATATAGGCTTCTAAACCGATAATCGGTTTTACCCCAGCCTTTAATACCCTCTGGTAGAAGTTAACAACCCCGAACATATTTCCATGGTCGGTGATCGCCAATGCCTTCATCCCTGATTGGTGCGCAATTTTGGCAACTCTCTCTATCCGACACATCCCATCCAGAAGGCTATATTCGGTATGCAGATGCAGATGCACAAAGTCAGAACTTTTCATATATATAGGGTATAACGTCAAAGCTCACCTGCTGGTATGGAGCGCAGCGAAATACCAGTCAGGTGCAGTGATTTGTTAGGCGTTTCTTAATCGTTGCGGGTAATTTGGCGTAGCACTTCCAAAAGCGATCCGTCGTCGTTGATTTCATAGTTTGTCAATACCCAATGGTGTTGTTTTCCCTTGCCTATGAGCCTCAAGCGCTTCATCGGCAAGTCGACCAAGTATGTCTTCAGATTCAGCAAACGCTTGGTTCCATTTCCTTTCAGCCTTGAGTTCTTCCAACAGCCACTTTGCTAATACATTTTGCTCAGTCTCCGGAAGATTTGAAGCATTTTCAAATGCTTTCTCTAGTAATTTCGTCATAATTCACCTCCATTGTTTTTTTACGCCTAACGCTAGAACTCACCTGCCAAAACCGCTTACGGTTTTGGTCAGGTGGAGTGATTGGTTATGCTAACTTTTCAATTTTTTAATAATATGCTTCGCAAGACTCTCTTTAATTTCTCTATGGGGCTATCTCAAGCTCCGCAACATGATGAACGCAAGGGATACGACCGCTGGTAAGTTCTTTATAAATATCGCTTAGATTTAGTTTCAATTCCTCCAGTGTTTCTCCTTGGGTCATATAGTCTGGAAACTCTTCAAGATAGCCCACATACACATCGTTCTCTTTATAATAAACAAATTTTTGCATTTCCATTGCCTACCTCCTCATTATCAAATCTAATTTTGATACTAACCTCGCGGATCAGTCGTGGCTATTAGCTGTCGCCTGCAAGAGCATGGTTAGCTGATGCAATAACTTTTCGACATAAATCCAAAAATTCCTCGCATGATAAATCGTTCTTTGCGTCATTTGTGCGCCACGCGCAAATTTTGAAGTCTGCTGGACCTTTGCCATCCCCAACATGGTCAACAGAAGGCAACAATACAAATTGCTTTTTGTAATTTTTTCCGTCCTTTTTGGATTTTTCGTTGTCGTACTTACTGAGTAGCGACCAGTCCAGTTCTTCGTTTGTATAGCTATCCTTACCACCTGAATCACATACTGCTTTATGAATAGCGATTTTGTATTCCGCGTTTATTGCTGTCTTGTTCCCACGATTTCTGTCCCGACGAATATGAGCAACAGCTTTTCGATGTAGCCACCGCTCATATACTTTTTGATCTACAAATTCAGCCAAAAATTCCGGTAGTTGATATTTTCTCATTCTATCTTCTCGTCTAACACATATTATACAGCCTAAATATTTGGAGAAATATTGCATTTTGCTCATTATAACCTTCCTCAATATTTTGGCCTATCAGCCTTTCTAAGTATAATTATAACATATCCTTGCGTTAGAATAAATGCACAAAATCAGAATTTTTCATAGTAAAAATCCCTCTTTTTGGACGCGGATAAACGCAGATTAAACCAAAAACGACAAAGTCATTGCGATGAGTGAAACGAAGAAGCAATCTCGAGATTGCCACGGGACTTTGTCCCTCGCAATGACAGCTATGCTGTCATCTGTGTAATCTGTGGTTTATATAATTTTTCTCCGCAGTTGCTGGAAGAGTTTCCCCTCCGTTTTTATCGTCGGGGCAATAATAATCTCCACCAGTTGCATCTCACGAATATTCTTTACCCCTAAACTACCCATTGAGGTGCGAAGTGCCCCAACTAAGTTCTGGGAACCATCATCCAGTCTGGCCGGACCAAAAAGGATCTCCTTTAGACTTCCCGAAATTCCCACCTTAATCGTTGTTCCTCGGGGTAGATTAACGTGAGAGGTAGCCATACCCCAGTGAAAACCCTTTCCCGGTGCCTCCTTTGCCCGGGCAAAAGCAGAGCCTACCATAACGGCATCTGCCCCACAGGCAAAGGCCTTACAGACATCCCCGGAGGTGGTCATCCCTCCGTCGGTGATAATGGAAACATACCTACCGCTATTTTTATAATAAAAGTCTCGTGCTGCTGCGACATCAGAGGTAGCGGTAACTTGAGGAACGCCAATACCTAAGACCTCTCTTGTCGTGCAGGCCGCTCCCGGACCAATACCCACTGAAAGAGCAGAAATTCCTGTTTTCATTAGCTCCAGAGCAACATCGTAGCCTACACAGTTACCAACAACTACCGGAATTTTCATTCTCTTACAAAAACTGCTCAAATTTAAAGATTTATATTCTGAGGAAATATGTTTCTTTGTGATTACGGTTGACTGGACCACAAAGACATCTGCCCCGGCGCTCTCGGCAATTTCACCAAACCTCTCGGCTCTCTGGGGTATGGAACTGACCGCACAGACAACCTTTGCCTTCTTGATTTCGGTAATTCTTTTCTTAATCAAAGGTTCTTTAATCGGTTCCTGATAGATACTCCGAATGATTCTCGTAGATTCTTTTGTCGAAGCCTTGATAATCCTTCTAATAATTTTTTCCGGCTCTTCATAGCGCGTCTGGATCCCCTCTAAATTTAGGACGGCCAATCCTCCTAACTTGCCAAAAGCAATGGCAAACCTGGTATCCACCACTCCATCCATTGCTGCCGCCAAAATAGGCACTGCAAATTTTATATCCTTCAATTGCCAGTTAATATCAACCTCTTCGGGATTAATGGTTAGCCTGCCTGGAACCAAAGAGACTTCATCAAACCCGTAACATCTCCTGGCTTTCCTTCCTATTCCAATCCACATTCCCATTTCCCTCTCCTTCGCAGAGTAAACTCTGCCACTACAAATTATTCGGTTGTTGTAGTGGTCGAGCTTGCTCGACTTTGTTCTCACATTGAATTAGCGATATCTTTTTTCTCTAATAATTCTCACTCAACAGTTCGTAATATGCTTGGGGATGAGCACAGGCGGGACATTCTTTCGGCGCCTCTTTTCCCTCGTGGACATATCCACAATTACGGCATTTCCATCTAACTACAGTATCTTTTTTAAATACCTTGCCTTCTTTTGCATTCTTAAGCAATTTTCTGTATCTCTTTTCGTGCTCTTCTTCTACTTCCGCTATTTCCTTAAACTGGTTAGCGATCTCTTCAAAACCTTCCTCGCGTGCTCTCTCCTCTGCCTCTTTGTAAAGTTTTGTCCATTCAAGATTTTCTCCGGCTGCCGCCGCTTTTAGATTTGCCGTAGTATCCCCTATAATCCCTGCCGGGTAACTTGCTGCAATCTCCACCTCTCCACCTTCTAAAAACCTAAAAAACCTCTTGGCATGCTCTTTTTCATTATCAGCGGTCTCTAAAAATATAGCGGCGATCTGCTCGAAGCCCGCTTTTTTCGCCACAGAAGCAAAATAGGTATAGCGGTTTCTCGCCTGCGACTCCCCGGCAAAAGACGCTAAAAGATTCTTCTCTGTTTTGCTTCCCTTTAATTCCATAATTGTCTCCTTTATTTCAACAATTTAACTTTTTAATCACCTAGCAGATTTCCATAGGCTATGGAGATTACAATATTCTCTTGATTCTATTTTTCCTGCTTTGATTTTAAACTCAGCCTCTGGTTTATCTCCTGCTTTCAAGAACTTCCTGTAAATGTTACCATCTGCAATTATCTCTATCCACTCTATATAATGCTTTTCCTCCATCGGATGCGGGATACTGCCAACTTTTACTTTTATTCCCGTTTCTATTTTTTCTATAACCGGAACGTGTTTTTCCTGCCCGACATCTTCTGTCTTCTCTTTAAGCAGTTCCATCGGCTGACCACAACATACGAGCTGCCCTTTCCCCTCGTGCAAGACCTCCACAATGTTCCCACAAATTCCGCATCTGTAAACCTGCAATCTCTCAGTCATTCTCGCACCTCCCTCCCTTTATAATTTTTTTCAAGTTCCGATAGTTTCAAAAAATGCTTTATTTCTTCGTTGATTATTTTATCGATCAGATGGTGTTGGCTCTCAGGGACGAATTTCTTTACCTCGTGGTAATACAAAATGGAATCTAATTCTCGCTGGATCGCAAACTGTATCGCTAAAAGAGTATCTTTTACCTTGGATAATTCTGCATCCATCTTTTCTTTGGTAAAAATAATGTTATCTACGTAGGCGCGAAGATACGCAAAATATTCCCCTGGATAGCCTTCCGGCGGCTCGTATTTCTCTATTTTCGAGAGCAAATCCTCAAATACTTTCTTGTGCTTAACCTCTTCATCCGCAAGACAATTAAATATCTTTTTCGCCTCCTCCTCTTTTGTTATACCGCCTGCATAGCGATAAAACTTTTCTCCATTTTCCTCAATTCTAATGGCAAACTGAAAGACCTCACTTGCATCAAAAATCTTCATTTTACTTTCTTCTCCTTTTCAAACGCTTCTTTCCTAGCCCCACATACAGGACATACCCAATCATCGGGCAACTCTTCAAATGATATTCCTGGCTTAATCCCAGAATCAGGATCACCCTTTTCCGGATCGTACACATATCCGCAAACTGTGCATCTGTATTTAGCCATTTTCATCTCCTTTTTCTCTGGTTTTTTCTCTATGTACGTTGGTGCAGTCTTCGGCACCTTACCGCGCTTCACCTTATGATAGTAGGCATAGGTCATCGGCTCTTCATTATTAAGGATTTCGGCTTCAACCACCTTCCCAATAAAAATAGTATGCGTTCCAACATCGGTCTCCTTAACTACTTGCGCCTCAAGATAGGCAAGGGTATTATCCACGACTATCGGAACGTTGCTTTTGCCAACCTTATAATTCACACCTTTAAACTTGTCGATTATCCTCCCGGATTTAAAGCCGAAATGGCCGATAAATTCCAGCGGGGCCCCTTTCGTTAAAACAGAAACGGTGAAAACTTTACTTTCCCGAATAAATTGATGGGTAAGATTTTCTTTATTGATACTCACCGCTATTGTCGGTGGCTCTGAGGTAACCTGAAAGACCGTATTGGCAATCTGTCCGTTAAATTTACCTTCTTTCCCGGAACTCACTACGTACAAACCGTAACTGATTCTGTATAAACTCTTTAAGTCCATTCTTACCAACCCTTAATTTCAAAAAATGCAATCTTCATAAATATTTTTTAACCTCTCCAGACTATTGTATTCTATCCTTATTCTTGTTTTCCCTGTTGCATCATCTTTTTCATCATTCCCTGCATATTGGGTCCTTTTACTTTTACCTTATTCGGGTCAAATAGGTCATCGGAGAGCCCTTTGTTTATCTCAAGGGATTTGATAAAGGAAGTATATAAAGGACTACCATCCATACTTATGTCAATTCTGTGAGGTAGTTCCCAGCCACCCTCTATCTTCCTGAAATCAGAAAATAGATATTCCATCTTTTTCTTTCCAGGCCCCTTGCTTTCAGCTTTAACTAAAAGCAACCTTTTTTTGTCTACCCATACTTTGGCAAATGAAACTCTTCTCTCCTCTTCAATTTTGACTACACAACATTCCCGTTCACCAACCTTTTCTGTTCCCACAATCTTTGCCTTTTCTGAGAACCAATCCCACCAATCTATTCCTTGATACTGCTTTTCTTCGTCATCCGAAAGCTTTTTCTTTCCCGTAAAAGAAGAAATCATCCAACTATCTTTGCCATCAGAGATAATGACGGCCTTCATTCCTGCCATTCCTGCAGGAATCCCAGAGGTCGGCAATGTGATCTCCGCTCTGAACTTTTTGCCCTTTTTTAGCACCTTTATCTCCGAACTTATTTCTCCCTGGGGAGCAGCCGCCTTTATCTCCTGGAGAATTGTCATATCTTTGACCTCTTTTTCAAACTTAGCATCCCTTGCCTTTACTTTTTCGAAGATGTTTGACCAATCTGCAGTTTGACCCTCACTCACCCCCAGCACCAAACATACCAGTGCCACTACCAGTACTATCACTCCCCTGCTGTTAGGGGCTGTCTCAAAATAATGTTGACTATGTTGAGACAGGCCCTTAATCCTTCCTGCCATTTTTTGGCCCTCCTTCTTTAAAGCTGGCAAATTCATCTTCAGTCACTGCTCCCTTATAGTTTAAATACCCCTGTATCAACCCATTCGTTCTTGATTAATGACC
>DAOVGU010000118.1 GCA_030672255.1 bacterium | reverse complement strand
GCAGAGAGATGAAGAGCTCCCCTGTTCTTTCATCAACCGGAAATGCAAGAACATCTGTAGGCCTATTCACACCTCGATATCTAAGATTGAGGCTTTGAATTTTCTTATCATCAAGCAGAATTATTCCAATTTCTTTTTGTTCAATTGATTTGATCCGACAGATATTTCTTACAGTATTTTTAAGAAATGTTATATCAAACTTGGTTTTTGTCAGATTCCGAATGTATACTTTTCCCATAGGCCTTAACAATTTCCCGAACAAGAGGGTGTCTGACAATGTCCTTTTCAGTTAGATAGATGAATTTTATTCCCCTAATTTTTTTTAAAAGAGTTTGTATCTTAATTAATGCTATTGTCGTATCTGAAGGAAGATCAGATTGGGTTATATCTCCAGTGATGACCGCCTTTGAATCGAAGCCCAGTCGGGTAAGAAACATTTTCATCTGTTCGGCCGTTGCATTTTGCCCTTCATCTAAAATAATAAAGGAGTTGTTCAGGGTTCTGCCTCTCATATAGGCAAGAGGAATTACCTCAATCACTCTCTTCGCAAATAACCTTTTTAATTCTTCAGTTCGGAGCATATCATAAAGGGCATCATAAAGGGGCTGAAGATAGGGACGAATCTTCTCCTCTAAATCGCCAGGGAGAAAACCCAATTTCTCCCCGGCCTCAATGGCCGGCCTGGTCAAAATGATTCTTTGTACTCTTGCCTGCCTTAAATTGGAAAGTGCCATCGCCACTGCTAAATATGTCTTTCCCGTGCCGGCCGGTCCGATAGAAATTACCAGATCATACCTCTCCATTGCTTGAAGATAATCCCTTTGTCCCTTTGATCTCGGAAAAACAGCGCTTCTTTTAGAAGAAATTTCAATTGAGTCAGGAAATAAGAAAAGATTCTTATCAAAGTTTTCTCCCTTTCTTACTAAAGATAAGGTCTTTCCCAAAAGATCGAAGGATTTCTTTACCTTCTCCTCTTCTCCGCTGAGAGAGAGTTTACAGCCTCTCGCAGTAATCGTCACTCCCAACTTCTCCTCCAGGAGCCTTAAATTCTCATCGTACTTCCCGAAGAGGGACAAAGCCTCCTCATTATTCCTTAGCAAAAGTACCTTATTCATACACAAGAAGGGGTCAGGTCTCAACATTTGACAACTCATCACACATTTTGTCAAATGTTGAGACCTGACCCCCTCTAATTATTTACGGGATGTTGAGGACCTGGCCAGGATAGATAAGATCCGGATTTTCGATTTTATCTTGATTGGCATTAAAAATCCTCTTCCATAGGGAACCATCCCCATAGCCAAAGGAGCTCTCTGCAATTTTCCAGAGAGAATTGCCTTCCACAACCACATATCTCCTTGGTCTCTCCCTCAATTCCAACTCCCTCATCCTTGCGCCCAACCTATTTGCTGCTCCAATTGCCCTATTGGCCTTCGCCAATACTCTTTTAGCACCATCAATTGCTCTATTTGCTGCAGCAATAGCACGATTAGCTGCAGAGAGTCTTATCTCCGGTACCTCTCTCGGTCTTACAATTGGCTTTACAGCGATCCTTTTCTCTTTCTTTTGCGCAAAACTGCCGCTATTGATTCTGCCAAGATCAAGCTTGGGAGCAATCAGACTTTCGGAAGGACCACCAGTGAAGTAACCTTTATTTCCAGCATTAGAAATAGCCGAAGAGATGGCTATTCCCAAGATTACTATCCCAAGAAAAAATGATATCTTTTTCATCTTTCACCCCCTCTGTTTTTTTATCGTGGAACTTTAAGGATTTGTCCAGGGTAGACAAGATTAGGCTTTTTGATTTTATCCCGATTAGCATTAAAGAGCTTCCTCCAAAGAGAGGCATCTTTATAAATTTTTAATGCAATCCTACCAAGAGAATCTCCTCTTTTAACTCGATAAGTTTCTACCCTTTTCTTTCTTTTCTCCTCTTCCCTTTCCCTTCTTAACTTTTCGGCTAATCTGTTTATCTCGCCAATTGCCTTATTTGTTGTTGCTACCGCTTTATTGGTAGTCTCAATCGCCCTATTCGTTGCAGCGATGCTCTTGTCGGCAATGCTTTCGGCTCTTTTGGCCCTGTTTAAAGCATCAACTGCTATCTTTTCTGCCTTTTTGCTTACCTCTAATGCGGTCTCTGCCGTAGCCTTTGCTATCTTTACTACCTCATTTAGCTTTTTGCTTACCTCTAATGCGGTCTCTGCCGTGCTCTTGGCTATTTCTGCAGGAGTCGGTTCCTTCTTTACCTCCTTTTTTCTCCAGAACCATCGCCTCCTCTTAGGAGTCTCTTTTTTTACAGGCGTTGTCTCCTTCTTTTCACCTGGTGTTATCTTCTCCTTTTTAGCCGGAGCAATATAACTGCCGGTATTGATTCTATTTAAATTAAGGTTTGGAACGATTATATCTTTGGAAGAGGCGCCAGTAATATACCCTTCATTTCCAGCCATACAAGGAATAGAAGAAAGTAGCATCCCTAAAATTACTGAACCTATTATCTGAACTATTTTTTTCATCAATTTTCCTCCTTTCTATATAATAAAACTTTTTATCAATCTTTGCAACTTTTTACCAGATGTAGCAGAGAACCTCTCCGCCAACCCCCTTCTCCCTTGCCTCTCTATCGGTCATAACTCCCGAAGAGGTGGAAAGAATAGTAATTCCTCTGCCAGCAACAATTGTTGGTATCTTTTGGTAGTTGGTATAGTGCCTTAACCCTGGTCTGCTTACTCTTTTAAGACCGGAGATTCTGCTCTTCTCATTTTTCAAATAGATGAGTTGAAGTCTCAGAAACTTATGCTTGTTTCTTGAGAGGACATCATAGTTTTCAATATATCCCTGCTCTTTTAGAATTTTGGCAATTTTCTCTTTAATCTTAGAGAAGGGAATTTCCACTTCTTTTTGAAAGGTGTTGATTTTGTTGCGGATTCTTGTAAGCATATCAGCAACCGGATCAGATAGACTCATATATTTTCAGCTCCCTTTATCTGGCTTTCCTTAATATTTTACCAGCTTGCTTTTTTTACGCCGGGTATCTTTCCCTCATTAGCGAGGGTTCT
>DAOVGU010000104.1 GCA_030672255.1 bacterium | reverse complement strand
GCAAGGAGATGTGAGCACCCTGACCGAAGCACCGTAGGTGCGAGACCTGACAAACGTGCCGCTGAAGAAGATAGTCCGAACATACGATGAAAGAATATTTGAAATTGAGAAGATGGACAAGAGCACGGCTCTCCTACTTTTATTTGGGCCTTTTCTTTATGCTGCTTTCTACCCTCTTCAATGGTATCTCCCTGACGGCGATCTGCCCCCTGATCGATCGGGTCTTCTCCGAAAAAGAGATTATCCTGCAGAAGGATTTACCTCCTTTCCTTTTGACAAAAGGGGAAAGACTGGTAAAACTTCTTAATTCGCTTCCTCCTCTTCTCATCCTGAAATGGCTTCTGGTTATCATTATCCTTCTCCTCTTATTAAAAGGCCTGAGCAGTTTTTGCCAGGTCTATTTTATGAGGCATTTTGGTCAGCGCACCGTTGCCGATCTCCGGAATCGACTCTACGGGCACCTGCAAGTTCTCTCTCTTGATTTCTTCCATAAAGGTCGGTTGGGAGAATTAATGGCCAGGATCACCTACGACGTGGGGCTCTTAGAGATAGCGATCTCGGAAGCAATTCCTAGCCTTATTTTTAAATTTCTCACGGTCATTCTTTACCTTTTTATCCTCTTTTTCATCTCCTGGAAATTAGCTCTTCTCTCCCTTTTCGTCCTGCCAATGCTGGGTTTTCCAATCTTAAGAATTGGGAAACATCTGCGAAAAATCGCTCTTTTATTGCAGGAGAAGATGGCGGATCTCACCACTATCTTACAGGAAAAAATTGGAAGTATCCAGATCGTTAAAGCCTTTACCGGTGAGGAGCGGGAGAAAGCGGTTTTCAGCCAGGAGAATGAAAGATTCTTTCGTTTGATGATCAAACAGATAAAAAGGATTGCCCTCCTTCCCCCCTTAACCGAACTTGTTGGCGTAAGTGGAGGGGCAGTCATCATCTATTTGGGGGGCAAGGAGGTTTTAGCCGGAAGACTTTCAACCGGCATCTTCCTTCTCTTTCTTGTTGCCCTCTTCTCGATGATCAGTCCGGTAAAAGGGATGGCTACAGCAAATGCCAGGATTCAGGCGGGAGGCTCTGCCCTTCCCAGAATCTTCAAGATTCTGCAGGAAAGATACGAGGTGGTTGAAAAAGAAGGGGCAAGGGAACTATTCCGGCAACTAAAGGAAATAGAATTTTCTCATCTCTTCTTTCGTTATCAGAAGAAGGATATTCTCGAGGACATCAATCTTAAGATAAAAGCGGGAGAGACCCTGGGCATTGTCGGCGGTTCCGGGGTAGGCAAGACAACCCTGATTAATCTTCTCCTGCGTTTCTATGACCCAACAAAGGGAGCCATTTTAATCGATGGAGAGGATATCAAGAACTTCAAAATAAGGTCCCTACGGGAGAAAATAGGTCTGGTTACTCAGGAGCCAATTCTCTTTAATGATACCATCAGAAATAATATCGCCTACGGGAAACCAGAAGCAACCGAGAACGAAATCAAAGAAGCCGCCAAAATCGCCAACATTCACACCTTTATTGAAACTTTGGAGAAGGGTTACGAGACAATTATTGGCGAGAGAGGAGCGAAACTCTCCGGCGGGGAGAAACAGAGGATCGCCATTGCCCGGGCGATTCTTAAGGACCCACCCATTTTAATTCTTGATGAAGCAACAAGCAATCTGGACTCTGCGAGCGAAAAATTGGTTCAGGAGGCACTTTCCCGGGTAATGGAGAAGAGAACCTCCTTTGTCATCGCTCATCGCCTCTCCACCATCAGGAATGCAGATTTAATTATTGTGCTTGAAGAGGGCAGAATCGTTGAAAAAGGCACCCACCAGGAACTCCTCAATCAGAAAGGTCCCTATTACCACTTCTCCAGACTACAAGGGGAAGATTAAACTGTTTGATTGCTGTTTAAGTTATCGTTACCCCTCCATCAACGACAAAGATACCCCCGATGGCATAAGAGGCCTCATCCGAAGCTAAGAAAAGAGCCACATGAGCAATCTCCTCTGGCTTCCCGTATCTTCTGGCCGGGGTGGTAGATAAAAATTTCGCTTCATCAAAATCAGGATTTTCCTTCGCACTTTTCACATTCATCGGAGTATCAACCGCACAGGGAACAATGCAATTTACCCGCACCTTTTCAGGAGCATATTCAACCGCCAGGGAGCGGGTCAAAGAGATAATTGCTCCTTTGGTAGCGGTATAAGCATCACATTTGGGAACCCCGATTATTCCCGCGCTGGAGGAGGTATTGATTACTGAACCTCCGCCGTTTCTGATGATTTCCGGAATGCCATACTTGCAGCAGAGGAAAGTTCCTTTCAGATTCACATCAAGAATCTGCTCCCAGGTTTCCTCGGTAATTTCTGTAATTGGTCCATCAAGGTTAGGAAGAAAAATAGCCGCATTATTATAAAGAATATGCAAAGCCCCATATTCCTTGCGCGTTATCTTAAAAATTTCTTTTACCTCATCTGTTCGGGAAACATCGGATTTTACAAAAATTGCCCTACCTCCCTCTTTGGCAATCTTATTTACTGTCCCTTTGCCCTTTTCTATATTGTTATCCACCACTGCTACTCTGGCACCTTCCCGGGCAAAAAGAAAGGCGGCTGCCTGCCCTATTCCTCCACCCGCCCCGGTGATAACCGCAACTTTATCTTTCAGTCGCATTTTCTCCCCCCCTAAGACCTTTGGCGGAGCATCCAGATATAATCAAATGCTTTTTCGGTCACTTCTCTGACGAGCTCCGCACCTATTCCTCCTCTTATTGGTGCTTCATGAACAATAAGAATTCTTCCGGTCTTCTTTATTGAGGTAATAATTTTTTCTATATCCAGGGGAACTAAGGTTTTTGGGTCAATCACCTCTACACTTATCTCTTTAGAAAGTATCTCTGCCGCTTCCAATGCCTTGTCCACCATCAGGGAGGTAGCAACTAGAGTAATATCATCCCCTTTTCTTTTAATCTCTGCCTCCCCCAAAGGAACCAGCCACTCTCCTTCAGGAACAGAACCTTTTTTGAAGTAGAGAAGTCGGTGCTCAATAAAGATTACCGGAGAGCATCCCGGCTTTATAGAGTTTCTTTGCCCTCTCTTTATCACCCATCTGGCCTCCTCGTACAGGTCTCACTTTATAAATTTTAATCTTAACCAATCCTCATACCGATGAAAACCAACCTTGGTTAAGGGAGCGCAGGAAGATAACCCCAGATATCCTGATCATAAGCCTTAAAACTCACAAAGATTAAGACCAGAAAACATTCATTAATCTTTACACACTCTTAAAAAATGATACTACTGGTATATCTACCATTGTCTTTAATCCAGGTGTTACATTTATTATTGACCTTATCGCATTGATAATGACAGCACAGGTGGCGATGTCTCCATTGACTCCTCCTGCAATAGTAGAAGTTATATCGGGCTCCCCTTTTATTTCAATCGTATCCCTGGGATTTTTCTCTCCGATGGATGCCCTGAATTCAAGGGTGATTTTTTCCTCACCATTTACATAGCCTTTACCTATCTGTTGCACTCCAGCTGCCATCCCGGCTGGTATCTCTCCCCCCTCCTCAGTCCTCCCCCTCAAGGAAGGGCTCCCATCCGGTGGATGGGAAAGAGGAGATAGGTGGGGGTGTGCCTCTGATTTTGCAATTACTGGTGTTAGAATATCCTCTGTTCTATCAACTTTCCAGCCCATTCTACTGGCAATCATATGTATGGATTCCGTTAAGCCAACATGCCGTAGGGTTCCTGCTTGTTTCTTCTGTCCAAATTCCTCAAGAGTAAGCCCGGCACCAATCTTCTTTTGAAATGGAACTCTTCTGATTGATGCGTCCTGTATTCTTGAAACCTTTATGCTTTTCACTTCCTGACATATTCCGGTGAAAGCAATCGGCAGAAAATCCATGAGAAAGCCTGGATTGACCCCTGTTCCAAGAATAGCAACATTATGCTTCTTTGCCATTTCATCAAGTTTTCTTGATAATTCCGGTTCTTTAATCCAGGGAAATGCAAGTTCTTCACAGGTGGAAACAACATTAATTCCATATCTTATTATTTCTTCAATCTGGGGAACTATCTTCTCCAGATTTGAAACTGTAGCTAACAAAGCAACATCCGGCTTATTTTTTTTAATTGCTGAGTTAACATCCGGAGAAACTGTTATCCCAACTTCTTTATCCAAGTGGCAGAGTTTACTTAAATCCTTACCTGCCTTATCTGGAGCTGGGTCAACAGCAGCTATGACCTCAATTCCATTTCGCCTGACTGCATAGCTGACAATTTTCTGCCCGAGGGGACCTAAACCAATCTGAATTACTTTTATTTGTTTCATCATTGGATATCCTTTTCCTTTAGAACATAGCCGAGTTTACTCGGCTAATTTATATGCCTTTTGTTTGAGTTCTTCTTTCTTATCCATTGACATCATATTAGTTATCATAGAAATCTCCTTTCTACCTCTTTCTGCTAAACTTTTGCGCCTGCTTGATAATATCTACTTCTACCTTTTCACTCCAGGCAGTTAACAATCTCTCTGT
>DAOVGU010000202.1 GCA_030672255.1 bacterium | reverse complement strand
GAGGGACCCGGATAAGAAAAACTGTATTCGTCCAATGGATAGCGCTTTCCACAAACCTTCTTCTGTCCACCTCTTTCCCAGTCCGACATCAGAATAACGTCCTTGGGCAAAAGACCGATTAATTTCTTTTGGGGGTCTCGTTCCAGGATTGACCAGCTCCAGGTGTGGGCAATAACTTTGGCCTCGGATGCGGCACTTTTTACCCCGCGGTTTATTAAACGGATAACTTCGGCAACCACTTTGGTTGGTTGACGACCAATACACCTAGGACAGAAAAACTTTGCCTTTGACCACGCTTCGACATTTGGGTCGCTGTATTCCTTTTGATGTTTTGGAAAATGGGAATAGCAGTGGGTGTGTTGCTCACTTGCGGTAATCAGGAAAACACCCCCTAAGCCGGGGACGCACTTGAAGAGATTAAAGGAACTCTCCTCTAAGTATTCCCTAACCGCAGTCGTGCTGGAACAGAGGGCAAAATAAATGCCACCGCTGCCGCCGGTTGCCTGGAAGGTTGCCGGCTGGCCTTTAACCTCCGGATGGCGTTGCCAGAATGGGTCCTTTGCTCTGAATCCCCTGGGTTCGCAAAAATAAAGGTAGACCTTGATTCCAAAACGACCCGCTTTTGCTACCAGTCTGTTTAAGACCGTTAGTTGCCCTTTTCTTTTATCTCCAAATTCCGGAAAAGGGGTGCAGGGAACTATTTCTCTGAGGATAACCTGCAGCCAGATTCCGTTATAACCTTCTCTCGCAATCTCTTTCAGGTACCTCTCTGGATAAGCCTGGAGAGAATTTTCAATTTCATCACCATAGTAGTCGGAGGAGGGTGAGCGGATAATTCTTGGGTTAAAAACAAATTTATTCTTCATTTCTTTTTAAGTATCTCTCGCATTTTTTTAAGAATCATTTCCTTGGCTTCTTCACCATACCTTAAATTTGCCTTTTTTGCTTGCCTGGCATACCACTTCTTATCAGAAATTTTTTTCGCATCAACTCCTTCCGGACAAAAAGCCATCATTAAAGAGGTTTCTTGAAGACCGGCATGGTCTATTGGGAATTTTTTCTGTGTCTCTTCATCCATAAATGGATGAATTTTTATCCAATTGAAAGGGTCTGTTCCGGTCTCATGTCTTGAATAGTAGTCCTGCATCCTATTATCACCCCACCAGCCTTCTCCTCTTGCTTTCTCTAAATAATCAAACATTATCTCGCGTGCTGCCAGTTTAAAAGCAAGGTCAGTTGGCATTCCGGCAACAAAATTTTCGCTCTGATGATGGATAAAGATATGAATATTTTTGAAACCTATTCTCAATAAACTTAAAAAGAGGTCCTTTGCAAAAATATGGAGAGCCTTTGATGCAACATGAATTGTTCCTTTGTTTTCAGGCGGTTCCACCGCATAACTGCCAGCTCCATAAAAAAACGGTGGCAGAATAATCATGTCAATTTCATTTTCCAGAATTTCTAAAGCCTTTGTTACCAAAAGTGTATCCACTCCAACAACACAATGCTCGCTATGATATTCCAGCACCCCAAGAGGAAGAACAACAGGCCATTCCTCCTTGATTGCTTTCCTTATTTGATAGGAAAACATTAGTTCATAACGCATATCTACCTCCCTTTTTTAGCGAACCTGAATTCGTAAATATTCAGTAAAAGCCGTTATTTTCAAGTAGACGTAGGCTGGTAGCCGCAGGATTCATCCTGCGCCTGCGCAACCTAAAGGTTGCGACTACCTTTTGGTACGGTGTTCACTGAGTATTTACGTTTACTCTGCTTATGTCGAGCAAGCTCGACCACTACTATGTAATGTAGTGCGAGGTTTTTAACCTCGCTGATTTAAATCTCGATTATTTTTTGCAACTGATTAGAAAAAGGTCTCACTCCATCTTTAGTGATACAAACTCCATCTTCCCAGCGCAGACCGAAATCAGGGTTGTAGAGAAACGTATCGACCTGGAAGGTCATCTTCTCCTGCAACGGGTAATCGGAATGTGATTCCATCCAGGGACGTTCCACTTCCATCATCCCCAGGCCGTGACAGGGACCATAAAGGAGATTCTGATTTACCCCCAATTTTGTTGCATAATCATTAAACTTTTGCACCACATCTTTAGCGATTACGCCCGGCGCCATCCATTCCATCGTCTTCAGGTGCAAGTCAAGACCTGCCTGCACCAGACGCCGCATTTCTCTACTCATCTTTCCGATACAAACCGGTCGGCCCACACTGGCGGAGTAGCCAGCAACCCGGGCGCCGATATTAAGTTGGATCAAGGCTCCCTTTTCCAACCTTTGATAGTTAGGTCTTCCGATGGCATGCGTTGAATTCTTCCCTGATAAAACATACTGGGGATGACCCTCGTATTCCGCGCCGTTGGCATAGAGCTCCTTCTCAATAATACCCACCACTTCCAGTTCGGTCATCTCTGGCTTAATTTCTCTCAGGGTTTCTTCCAATGCCTTTTCCGAAATACGAAATGCCTCCTGAAGCATTTCCAATTCCGCGGGGCTCTTAATAATCCTGAGGTTAACAATCAATTCATCGCTCTTAATTATTTCCGCTTCCGGAGCCGCGGCTTTCAGGCTCTCGTAAACAGGCAGAGGAAAAATCTGGTAACCGGCTAACCCGATCTTTTTGACCTTCTTACCCGGCATCATCTCCGGGAAAATTGAGGAAAAGGTATCCACCTTTATATCCGGGTAGTCCGGCTCCGCACTTTCCCGGTATTCCACCAGTTTATAAATCTTTTTAATTCGGCTGCGGTCGCGGGCAAAAGTCTCGCTTTCCGGACCAATCAGTAAGGCCGGTTCGCCTTCCGCCGGCACAATAACTCCGGCGGACTCAAAGATAGGCCAGTAATCGGATAAATACCGTACATTGGCAAAATCCGCCTCATCAGAATGAGCGAGAAGCAAATCCAATCCTTTCGCCCTCACCCCTTCCTGAACCTTTTGCCACCTTACCTCAAATTCCCTATCTGGCAATCGATACCCTTCCATATTCCTCCCTTGTTTTATAACAACAATGCTCTGTCATTGCGAGCGACTGAAAGGAGCGCGGCAATCCCTTACTTCTTTGAGATTGCTTCGGGGATTACATCCCCTCGCAATGACGTTTCTACATCAATCCTTTACTCTTTCGTCCCAGCGAAAAACAATCCCTAAATTGAACGGCTTGCCGGTATGAAGCAGTTCGTATCCTTTAAGCGCATTAGCCGCCTCAAAGCGGTGCGTAATCAAGGGAGCTATTTTAAGGAGACGACTGCGGATGTTATTTATTGTCTCTGCCCAGTCCTGGTCATCAGTCCCACAGGTTGTTTTCACCGTCAGTTCGCGGATCTTAATCTGGTCGAGGTCGAGCGCGCAGCGTTCTTTGTCAAAATACTGCGCCTGGAGTAAAAGAGTTCCCTGGCCTCGCATATGCTGGACCATTCTGTCTGTCGTGGCTGCATCTCCCACTGTATCATAAAGGACATCAAATCCATTCGGTGCCAGTTCCTGGAGCGCCTCTTTTAGTTTTTCATCCTTTGGACTGAGCACATTCTGGATTAATTGTTTTGCAAATGCGATATGCTCGGGGTCAATTTCAAGCAGGACAGGATGCGCACCACGAAGGGAAACCAGTTGTGATGCACAAATTCCAATAAAACCGGCTCCGATGATCAAAACCCTTTGCCCGGCTTTGACATCGCAGAAACGTATCCCGCGGTTGGCAACCCCGGCTAAAATTGCAAAGGCCATTGTTTCTAACTCTAACCGTTTTGGCAAGGAAGAGTCAAGGAAGCGATAGCCGGCCCAATTACCCACGGATAGGCCAAGATGCGCTCCCCACATCGAAACAATATCTCCTTGCCAGCGGTTTCCGCTTCCATATACAATATCACCGACCCGAAAGTTTTTTACTCCTTTTCCGCTTTCTTCAACAATGCCAATGCGGTGGTATCCCGGAACACAAGGAAACCGTGTGCCAATATGCTTGCCGCGCAGAACCCATCTCTCCGTCCCTGGCGATATCGCCGATATTAGAGTTTTGACGACGATGTCGCCCGGCCCGGGTTTTTCCAGCTCCAACTGGGTCATCTCAAATTTATTTGCCTCAGGAAAAACTACCGCCTTCGTTTGTCGAGTAGACATTTTAACCTCCCCCTCACCTATATTCCTCTCCCACCTGGGGAGAGGGCAGGGTGAGAGCTCATCTTGATTCCTCCATTTCAAAAACAATTTTAAAAGCCTCTTTTTTCTTTAAAAGTTCAAAGCCTTCTTTAATTTCACTGAATGGTAAACGGTGCGAGTAAAAAGCATCTATCGCTACTATCTTAAGTCTTACCATATCGAGTAGGTATTGGTGAGCCATTTCTTCGCTGGGACCCGCAGCAATAAAATCTTTTTCTGAAAGAGTTTTGCTATGCCCTACAATATCCTGGGAAGAACTCCCGGTAGCATAAAGCGCTATTTTTCCATTTGGCGCAAGAGATTGGCTCGCCTCTGAAACAAAAGCCGAATCTCCCGCCGCATCAATTATAAAATTGACGCCTTTATTAGCGGTTACCTCCTTCACCTGAGCAATTATATCTTCCTTCTGGTTGTTTACCGTAAAATCTGCCCCAATCTTCTTTATGCGTCCTAAGGGCTCATCCCTGCGACTGACAACAATGACCGGATACGCACCGTAGAGTTTTGCAAAGAAACAGATGCTCATCGCAACCGCTCCGGCACCGAGAATAACAAGGGAGGAATTGAACTTCACCCCAACATTGGCGACGAAACTCGAAATTTCTTTCAGGGTAATCAACATCGTCGCATCTGCCGGTGAGATTGCAGTATCCGGGGGTATCTTCTGCTGGTAGATAGTATAGTGGTTAGGTTTTACATCCGGTTGGTCTTCCAAAAGTGCTTGTGTATCGGTAACCAGACCATATTCGGCAAAACCACCTATCAGGGAGGAGTAGTTCCCTAATTTTTCCCCGGGATAGACCGCGGTTGGCCGCAGAAAAATATCTCCTTCCTTGATATTCTTGACCTTAGCGCCAATTTTAATCACCCTACCCACGCTTTCATGTCCTAAAACACCGGGATACTCTTTTGCCCAAGACATCTTCCTATTCATAATCTTGAGATCTGTCCCCGTACAGGTAGCACAGGCCAGGATTTTACACAGGCATTGGTATTCGTTTGGCTCAGGAATAGGAGCCTCCGCTAACTTTACTTTTCCATTCCCCTCAGTAATTGCTATCTTCATAAATCTCCTCCTTCGTTATCTATTATAGTAGATTTAGCCAGAAATGCCAATTTCCGTATATATAGAAATTATATCTACAATAAAAATTCCAAATCGTTGATTATAAGAGGAAAAGATTATATTGAAGGCTTAGAATTTTTGTGTGCCGGGCAGAGCCTGATGCATTCCTCGCAGATATTGATATGTCTCTTCTGTACTCCCCATTTTATTTTACTCAATGCTGCAGCTATTTTCTCCGGGGTTATTCTTCCTCGGGGAAGGGGAGAGTCTGTCTTTAGGCCATAATAGGCAGGACCTCCTTTACCGACAAGACCATATCTTTTAGCCCAATCACAACGCTTGGTATCGATTTCGGGAAAAGTAAACTGTTTTCCTTCTATAGAAAATGATATTTTTTTCTCTCTAATTGCCTTGGTGGGGCAGGCTTTAATGCAGAGATGAGAGCATTTTTGACAGATTATCTCTCCATCATAGAGCGGGTCATCGGAAAAGGGATAGTCGGTGATGATAGAGATAAATCGCTGCCGTGAGCCATATTTTTCCGTTAAGGGAATACCATTATCCCCGATATACCCCAAACCTGAAAGAATCGCGGCGAATCGATTAGCCCGGCTATCGGGCAGCATCCCCCGTGAACTTTTAACCAAAGAAGCCATTCCACAAAGGTCATAACTGATAGTTGCTTGATACCCTCTCTGCTGGATATACTTTACGATATTAATTGCCTTATCCCGGAGAAGAAATAGTGTTTCATAATGAGCAAAAGCGTAAGGACCAACTGTCTCGGCCGGTGTTATCTTCGCGGTATCCAGACAGGCATCCGGGAAATGTAAACCAAGCACAATAACCGACTTTGCTCCGGATAAATAATCTTGTGGGGTTCTTAACTCGGGATTAATCGGCTTGACCTCAGGAATATAAGATCCGTATCCTGCTCCTTTATCCTCGATATAAAAATTCTCCTTTTGGGAAAGCAATCTTGTTTTAAGGACGCTATTCTTAAATTCCTCGAACCTCTTCTGCGAAAAGAACCCTACAAGATCTGCTCCTCTTTCCCGAGAGAATCTTTTTAAATCTTCCTTTTCTATTTTTGTTTTTTTCTTTATCTTTGTGTCCCGCTTCAATTTCGGCAATTTGGCATTGGTTAAAACGCTGGTAAAATAGAGGTTACTCTGGTAAATCCCTAATTGCTGGGCAACCAAATCATCGGCTATTTTAGTTTTTGTAACCGCGGAATAGCCAGTTATGTCCAGATAATGGGCGATTTCAAACTCAATATAATTTAATCTTCTTAAGACTGCTCCTTTAAAATCAGGGTTTTCTTCGTTAGCCGATACTTCTATCCCCAGGCAAATGATTGATTCGGCATCCGGCAGATGAAATTCCGGATGCACAAATGGATTATCTTTGAAATCTTTTTTATTGCCGATTGCCAAAAGTTCTACGAAGCTCTCTTTGGCCATTTCTTTGATTTTATTAGCAATTTTTTTAGCAGAAATATTCAATTTTTCTTTCCTTCTATGAGGAGCAGATGTGTATTTCTTATCATAGTACCTTCTATCCGGAACCATACAGTATTTTAAGCAACTTCCTTCTTCTCCTCCACGCTGTCCATATTTTTCCTGAGTATCTAAGATTACCTTTTCGTCCACCTTTTCCGGAATTTTCAGGTCTAAACTCAGTGCAAAATTCTCCGCCCAGGCGCAGCGCCATTTATTCGTATCCGGGAACTTAAAAACTTTTCCGCCAATTTCAATCTTGTTTATCTTCTTTACCTCTTTGCGAAAGGCATCCGTAGGACAATGCTTTACGCATTCCATACATTTATCGCATAAGGATTTTCCCGAATACATCGGGTCGGGAGTAAGTTCTGCCTCGGTAATGATGGAGGTTAACCGTTGCCGGGGACCAAATTGCGGGGAAAGAAACAACCCGCTCCAACCAATTTCTCCCAATCCGGCGGCTACCGCCGCATAGCGATGCACCAAATCCGGAGCAAAGTCAACTTTCAAATCTTTATACCCTTTATACCGCCAGATATTGGTAACCGGAATGGGTAAGGTTTTATATCCCTTCTCCTCCAAAAAACGAGCTAAAAGGAAAGCGATATCATCCAATTTAGGATTCATTGCCGAACTCTGCCCCCAATAAGGACCTCCGTCGTGAGGAGATGGCTCACCTCCCAATTCTACCGAAGCATCCAGATGATGAACCGCGACGACAATTACTGATTTAGCTGAAGGCAAAAGCCCTTTCGGGCTCATTCGCAAGGGTGCATTCTTAAACCTTTCCACCGGAGCTATCCCGATTAAATCTGCTCCACACTTCTTAGCATATTCCTTTACTTCCTTAGTCAATCTATCCATTTCTCTCTTCTCCTTTTTCCTTAAATTTTCACCGGATATTTGCCGTATTCTTTCATAGTGCTAATAGCTGCGCGCAAATTCTGCAAAGGTGCTCGTCCACAGGGTATAATAAGAATGAAATTGTCAGCCGGGGCTACTCCCCTTAACATCTCTATTACAGTAGCAGAGACCTTTTCAGGATTGCCCTCAAGTAAAATAGGAGGGTCAATCCTGAACAGATTTTATCGGGAATTCTATTATTCTACTCAGCTCAATAGAACCGACAGAAACAAGGCTTTTATCCATTTCAGCATAGACTGGCGATTCAATTGAAGTTGTCTTTGTTTTTGAAGAAAGATTGCCTACCGATGTTTCAATATTGTTAATTACGACATCGCCTTTTCGTTCGCTCCTTCTTTTTATTCCCGGGGATTCAATACCTTTAACAGGGAAAATTTGGTAGAGCACATCCCCGCCTAAATATCTGATAATTTTAAGCCGATCCAGAGGCTTTTTTAAAAGTTCTTCAGGTAATTGGCCAGGAATGTTATATTCATTAGCTATATGCGGGGTGCAGGGCACCCACTGAGGATTTTTATGCTGGAAGACAGTTAATAAATTTTCTTTAGGTGTCATTTTCATTCCTTAATAATTAAACCTGGGGGAGATTTTCTTATACCCCGTGAGTTCTTAACCATGGAGGCCAATTCTTACCAGGACTTTTTTTAAGACCTCTGAACAATAGTTGCATTGATGACATTTCTTATCACAGGTGCTCGTTCTTTTGAACCAATCTTCGGGAAATTTTGCATTATCAATGAGATAGTCAGAAAATATTGGACCGTGACCTGGTTCAAGAAGGTCAAGCAAGTTTCCCTGAAATCTCTGCTCGCAGTAGGCCTGAATAACTTTCCGGGGATGGGCATGCATCCTCGTGGCGAGTTTCGCCATCGGGAAATAAGTGTCGTAGTTGTGTAAATCCTCAGGCCTTATCCAGGAGTTCTCTAAGAAGGTAACCCGGTTCTCCCTTTTTTTGTAGTAATTCCAGCACACACTTGGGTTCCAGCCCTCAATGTTATTCATTGCCGATATCTCTGCCTCATGGGCGACAAGGTTATCGTGAAAGACCTGTCCTGAACAGAAATTCAAACAACCGCTGTTTGCGAGAAGACATAATCCCTTGCCTTGTTTGTCCGTCCACTTTTTTATTTCTCTTATTCTCTTGAAGTCCCGGTTGTATTCCCTCTGGATATAGAAACTATCAAAGAGGTCTGCTACATACTCCATCGCCTTTATCGTGCCAATTCTCATATTCACCGAGGCGCGAACGTCTATCTCGGGAAAATTTTCCTTTACCGTTCTGGCAATCATCAGGGAGGCGGTTGTAACCACATCCAGTCCTGTTGTTTCCTTCAGGTGGGCGACAATCGAGCATACGAGATTTTTGAGATGCTGCGACAAACTGTTCCGGCCATAACAGTTGGCGTTTAAGAGTAAGTCCAGTTTAATGCCCATCTTCTTGAATTTCTTTAGTTCCTCTTCCAGTTTGCGCTGACCGTTCCAGTCAACAACACCATCCCGCATTGTCATTGGAGAACGACCACTGGGCATATCCAGCCAGGGAAAGTAAACCTCTTCTACATCCTCGCGGAAATCCCTGACAATCTCTGTGAAGGGTTCCTCGTCTTCTTCAGGAAGTTGATAGCCTATTGCGAATTTCATTTTTATAACCTCCAGGGTTTTCTTTTTCTAAAGGGGTGTTTGAATTTGTTTTTTAATACTCCTTTTTGTTCTAAGTGAATCATACACGCACGGATGCAACCCGCCGCCCCTTCGAGTGCCCGGGCATAGACATACATCGGGTGAAGTTTATACCTTTGAGCGTTGCCTACTTCCTGTTTAAACCTTTTCTCATCCTCAGAGGTAACCATAAATGGATTGGCATGTTTGCTCCCACCACAAAAACCAACACTGCATTTTCGCATATCTATGTCTGCCCATTCCAGTTTTCTTCCCGCTACAGTAATCTTGACCGTCCTATCCTTTGGTATTGCCTGCACTGTACAAGCCTTAACACAGAGCATACACTTATCACAGAGTTTTCCCTTAAATAAGGAATCTGGCGTTAAAGGTGCATCGGTGATAATTGCGGCAAGTCTTTGCCTTGGTCCGAACTCAGGAGACAGAAACATCTTGCTATAACCTATCTCGCCTAAGCCGGCACAAAATGCCGCAATTCTTAACTGAAGAAAAACATTAGGGGCAGGCCTATCCGGCGAGACAGGTCTGCTAAGATCTGGATTCATCTTACCGGTTTTTTCCGGATTTTGGCCGCTTGTAGCTGTGTTACCCCACGGGAAATTGTTCGGTATAGGAACCGCTTCATATCCTTCATCCTCAATTATTCTGCTTACATTCCAGAGAACCAATGGCTGCTGGATATAGTTTATTCCCGCATAACCCATTGCCGAATAAGCGGTGAAGAAGGTTCCCTCCTCAATGCCCCGAAAAACCCCTCTGAAATGGCGAAAGCCCATCACAATCATTGATTTTGCTTCAGGGAAAATGTATCTTGGGTCCATCTGTTTTGGCGCGCCCTCAAACCTCCCCATTGATGTGATGCCGACAATATCAGCCCCGCAACTCTTGGCATACTTCTTTATTTTTTCAGATGTTAACATACTATTCCTCCAAAATAATCATTCATCTACCTTTATTCTCTTCTCCTCTTTTTTGACTTTTGACTCTAACTTCCATTCCGCCCTCCAGGGTTTTCTTTTGCGGACAGACCCCTTAAAAACATTCTTGAGTTTGCCTTGCTCCTCCAGATGAACCATGCAGGCAATCTGGCAACCGCGCATTCCCTCAAGCCCTCTACCGTACCAGTAAACGGGCCCGAGTTTATACTTCATAGATTTAGTATAGGGTTGCTGGGCAAACCCCTTTTCGTCCTCAGTCGTAATCATAAATGGATTATATTCCTTAACCCCGCCGTGAAAAGCAACACTGCATTTATTAAAATCCAGTTTTGCCCATTCCAGTTTTCTTCCCGCTACAGTAATCTTGACCTTTTCGGTTTTTGATATAGCATGTGCCGGGCATTCTTCGACGCAAGCCATACAGTTATCGCAGAGCTTTCCTTCAAATAAAGGGTCAGGTCGCAAAGAAGCATCGGTAATAATCGCCGCAAACATCTGTCTCGGCCCAAACTCAGGAGTCAGAAACATTCCACTATAACCTATCTCACCCAAGCCTGCACAAAAGGCAGCAATTTTCAATTGAAAAAAGACATCCGGAGCGGGCTTTCCTGGAGAGACAGATTTGCTCCAGTTGCCATTTGCATTGCCAACTTGTGATGGATTCACATTGATGAAGTTCTGACCAATATCGTCCGGGTCAAGGTTCTCGATATTGCTCCAGGGAAAATTATCCGGTATCGGTATTGCTTCGTAACCTTTGTTTTCGAGCAACTTGGTGAAATTCCAGAGGACAACCGGCTGAAACACCCAGCGTGTTCCCTCATAGCCCATAATTGAATAGGGAGCGAAAAAGGTTCCTTCCTCAATACCTCTAAAAACACCCCTGAAGATACGGAAACCGATGACAATCATTGATTTTGCCTCTGGGAAGATATGGCGAGGGTCCATCTGTTTTGACAAACCCTCAAACCTCTCCATTGAGGTGATTCCAACAATATCGGCTCCGCACTTCTTAGCATATTTTTTTACTTCTTTTGTTAATCTGTCCATTGTTTCCTCACTTTTCCCCCTTCCCTCTTTCCCTCCATCTCATCCACCGGATGGGAGCCCTCCCCACCTATAGGGGGAGGGTGGGGGATTACTTTTTTGCTTATAAATCTGCTCCTTGAGAAATTAAGATTTCCCGAAGCTTTTCTCCTTTTATCTCTCTGGGTTTTATCTTTCCCTTTATTGCCATTGCTCCTGCCGTTCCGGCCGCTTGCCCCGTGGCCATACAGGTGGGCATAATTCTTAAAGAACCGTTGGCTTCCCGGTCAGAAGAGATACACCTTCCCGCGGTGAGCAAATTATCTATATCCTTGGGCAGAAGGCAATGGTAGGGAATCTCATACCAATCGCCTTCAGGAACACGATGGGATTTCACCCACTCTTTATCCTGTAAGTGTGGACCATGAATGTCGATAAAAAAGGAGTCTTTGGCAATTCCGTCCTTAAACTTCCTTGCTTTCAATACATCATCTTCCGTAAGAAGATATTCCCCTAAGATCATCCGGGTCTCCCTGATTCCATAAAGAAAAGGGGTTTTAGAAAGATAAGCATTTTCTGCCCCAGGAACATATTTACGAATGAATCTGATGCATTCCCAGACCAATCTTCTTCCTTCAACTTCGGCTTGCGTTAATACTTCAGGGCTTGTTCCATCAATGCCGGTAGTCATATCAAGGTTAAGGGATATCTCTCCCTTCCGGATGGTACTCCCCTTGCTGCCCCAGATATGGTTAACATAATCAGGAAGGGTAACTTCTCCCTTACAACGCCACAGACAAAAGTATGCAGAAGGAATTTTACTCCGGTTTCTTCACAGATTATCTGAGCAAAATATTTAAGGGATTCTACATCAAAACCCCTACCTTCCGCGCCCTTATTTTTTTCTAACCGCTCAAGAAGTTCTTTGTAGATACCCCCTTTTTCACCGGCGGTCGCCACAAAAGGACCGACCAAGCCTGCAGTGGCCATTCCCCCCAAACAATTAAGTTGTTCTATCAGGAGAGTTTGCGCCCCATTTCTTGCTGCGGCAATCGCCGCCGCTAACCCTGCCGGCCCCCCGCCACAAACAACAACGTCCACTTTCTTTGCTACTGGAACATTTTTTTGCATTGGCAAATATTCCATCTTGACCCCCTGCGTTTTATCCGCAATTTCTCCTAATAATTAAACCTCATTGAGATATTCTTAGCGGCATCCTTTAATCCTTTTATAATCTCTCTTTTGTGCTTTCCTCTAAACCTGACTAAAGGTAAGTATATGCCTAAAGCGGCAATTAACCTTTCCCTTCCTCCCATAATGGGAACGGCTAAGGCACAAATTTGCTCATCTTTATTTTGTCGAATTGCCATTCCTTCTCGCTTAATTTTTATTAATTCTTTCTGCAGGGAGGCAAAATCACTGATTCCGTTCCACCGCTTACCGGGAAATCCATGGCGCTTGGTATAGTCCTTTAACTCTTCATTGGTGAGTTGGCTGAGTAAAACTCGCCCAGTTACTGGGTGATAGGCATCAGGAGCAAGGGAAAAACTCATATCCACCTTCAAGGGTTGCTGGCTCTCTACCTTAGAGATAACGAATCTTTCTCCCTGGTGGTAAACCGCCAGGACAATGGATTCGTTGAGCTTTTGGCTGAGATTAAGGATGGTCGGTTCAGCAGATTTTGCCAACCTGTTGGTTATTAATTTTTCCTTCACTAAATTATAGCAATTTTGCCCCAGCCGATATTTTTTTGTTTCCTCTATCTTCTCCACATATTGATGCTGGAGCAAAGTCTTTAAAAGGTTATGGGCGGTAGAACTTTTAAGTTCAAGGATTCTGCTTAGTTCCAAAACGCCAATGCCTTTGGATTCATCCTTAATCCGGCCTAACTCCTCCAAGATATTTAATGCCCGCTCCACCGATTGAACCATCATTTTCTAAGTTATTTTATCCAACATTATGGACTATTATTCAACTATATAGAATTATACCCCAAAAAAATAATTTGTCAAGGGACTGTTTCAATTCAGGGGGATTAAACGGGCTCAGGAGATTTCCTTCCAGACCTTCCAGATAAGTTCCTTTACCCCTTTTCCGGTGAGGGCGGAGATGGGGATTACCTCTTTTTTTATTTCTTTCTTAAAATTTTTAAGGTTTTCTTTGGCTTCTAATAGATCCATCTTATTGGCCACGAGAATCTCAGGTTTCTCAAGGAGCAAAGGATTGTATAGTTTCAGTTCATTGCGTAATTGGAAATAACGTTGAGCAGGATTTGGCTCTGCGAGGTCAATTAGATGAACAAGAACCTTTGTCCGCTCAATATGGCGCAGGAACTCATCCCCTAAACCTGCCCCTTTATGGGCTCCCTCAATAAGCCCCGGGATATCGGCAAGAACAAAGCTTTCTCCCTCCTCAAGTTTTACTACTCCTAAGGTTGGCTCCAATGTGGTAAATGGATAGTCGGCAACCTTTGGCCTGGCCGCGGAGACCTTGGAGAGAAGGGTGCTTTTTCCGGAGTTGGGCTCGCCAATTAAACCAGCCTCGGCAATCAGTTTCAGCTCTAAGGTTAATCTTTTTTCTTCGCCCTTTTCTCCTTTTTCGCTATACTTTGGCGCCTGATTGACGGAGGTGGCAAAGCGGGCATTTCCCCTTCCACCTTTCCCTCCTTTTACTATTAAGAAAGAGTCTTCATTTTTGACCAAATCGATAAGAATTTCTTCTTCCTCCTCTATTAAGGTGCCGGGGGGAACCTTAAGTATCAAATCAGTCCCATCTTTGCCGGTTTGCTTATTTCCTTTTCCATTTTCCCCTTTTTGCGCGCGAAAATGGTGCCGATACTGAAAATCAAGCAGGGTTCTGAGATGTCTATCGGCCTTAATGATAATATCTCCGCCCTTGCCGCCATCACCCCCGGAAGGTCCTCCTCTGGGGACAAATTTCTCCCTCCGGAAAGCAACAACACCATTACCGCCGTCTCCGGCCTTGACAAATATATCTACCCTATCGATAAACATAATATGAAGGGGGCAAGTCTCTTAAGGATTTCAGAACTGAGGGATGGCAAGATCTCTCTTATCTAAAGGTCTATTTTATGCTTCAATGACTCCCTAACTATTCCTATTTCTTGGCTCTTTCGCTTAAACTCCTCAGGTGTATAGCACAGCAGGTCTATTGCTACTGCTGGCTCAATAAGTTCGAGGACTGCACTAAGGCGATCAATAAATTTTATATGCCCAAAGCGTTCAGACACTATAACTACATCTAAGTCGCTATTAACAAGGGCTTCTCCCTTAGCATGGGAACCAAAAAGATATAATCTTTCTGGCTTGAACCTCTTTCTTATCCGGGGCAAAGAACGCTTAAACAGATCTATAGTCCTATTTTTCTTCTCACCCATAAAACTATCTCTTCAGCAAGAGATACCTTCCTTTCAGCCGTTTCTTTATCATACATCTCATAAGGAACTCCGTTAGCTGCGTCAGGGTAACGGGAGACAGTATAGTCTGGAGTGAGGTTAGCCAGATTATGCTTCAATTTTTCAGGAATACCTATACCCTGACCTAACTCGGTTAAAGTATGAGTGGCAGGAGGATTTTCCTGATGGAGATGTATCCAAAGAGATTTCAGGTGTTTTTCTACAGATTGCTGAGCAAGAAACGCAGAGACCTCATATGCCTCTATATCTAAATTCTTCTTGGCATTTTCCAAATCCCGACTGGCCTGCTTTACCAATCTTTCTATTTCAATCCTCATTTTTTTAATTATAGTATATTACATTTCTGAACTAATTGCAATTGGCCCTTATGACAATTTCAGAGGTTTAGTTGTAGACCATCGGAGGCAATGAGGAGTTTTTTCCGCAGAAATGAAAAAACCATAACTTTCTAAAAGATGGGTTGTAGAAAAGGCAGAAACTGCAATACCTTTATCCTGAAAGTTAAATTTCTTTTGCAACGGAGAAATCTTTATTTTAATCACCTTACACATTCTCAACTTGAAACTGTATCTGGTAAAGATGAGAGTAGTGACCTCTCTTGGCAAGGAGTTCCTGATGGGTACCTTCCTCAACGATTTTTCCATCGGAGATGACCAAAATCCGGGTGGCATTTCTGATGGTGGAAAGCCTGTGAGCAATGACAAAACTGGCTTTGCCTTTCATCAACCGTTCTAAAGCCTCCTGAATGAGGATTTCGGTTTCCGAGTCAACCGATGAGGTGGCTTCATCCAGAATAAGGATGGGTGGGTCTTTCAGAATCACCCGGGCAATGGTAATACGCTGCTTTTCTCCTACCGAGAGTTTCACTCCTCGCTCTCCCACTTCAGTCTCATAACCATGGAGTAACCGAGTGATGAAATCATGGGCATTGGCTGTCTTTGCCACTTCAATTGCCTCCTCCCTTGAGGCAGTTGGTCTTCCAAAGAGAATATTCTCCAGGATTGTTCCATTAAAGAGGAATGGCTCCTGTAGCACCATCCCTACGTTCTGCCGCAGATAATCGAGTTTTAAATGTTTGATATCGTAATTATCGATGGCGATAGAGCCCGAGGTGACATCATAGAAGCGGGGAATAAGACTGACAATGGTGCTCTTTCCTGAGCCCGAAGCTCCCACAAGAGCAATAAGGTCACCGGGATTTGCCGCAAAACTGATTTGATGTAATATTTCCTTTTGCACCTTTTTTTCTTTCCCATAGGAAAAATCTACATTATTGAATTTAACTCTTCCCTTTAAAGGAGAAGTTGGCGCAATCGCCCCTTTCTTTTCCTTCACCTCTGGAACAGCATCAATAATCGCAAAGATTCTTTCCCCGGCCGCTCGCGCATACTGAAATATATTATTTACCTCATTCAATTGATTAATCGGAGCATAAAAAAGAGCAAGGTAGGAGACAAAGGCTACCAACCCACCTATGGTGAGATTACCAAGGATAACCGCTCTACCACCATACCAGAGAACAACCACCGTACCTAAAGCGCTGGCAAGCATAATCAGAGGAAAGAAGAAGGCCCAGAGTCTGACAATAGCCATATTTGCTCGATAGTAGCTTCCTCCTTTATGGATAAATCTCTCCTGTTCATATCTTTCCTGGCGGAAGGATTTAATCACCCGGATTCCAGCAATACTTTCCTGCAAGAGGGCATTGATATCTGCCAGTCTTCTTCTCATCTGACGGTAACCCTTATGCGCCCTTTTGCTGAAGGTAGCCACAAGGAAAACAAGGCCTGGAATGGGAATCATCGCCAAAAGGGTAAGTTTAAGATTCAAACGGATTAAAATTATCAAGGAACCAAGCAAGGTTACCAGGGCAATGGTAAGTGTTACCGCTCCCGTGCTCACAACTGCCTGAAGTGCCTCCACGTCATTAATCACTCTGCTCACAATCCTTCCGCTTTGTCTTTTCTCAAAGTAGGAAAGGGAGAGTCTCTGCAGATGACGATGGGCCTCATTACGCAAATCTAAAATCAAGCCTTGCTGCACCTTATTGACATAAATGAGTCTGAGGGTAGTAAATCCACTCCGCAAAAGATAAAGCCCGATAAGGGCTAAGATTAAATAATTAAGAAGGAGAAGGTTTTTCTGGACAATCACCTTATCAATAATAATCTTAATGAGATAGGGTGGACCAAGCTGGACCAATGTGGCCACTGTTGCTGCCCCTAAACCGACAATCAAGAAGAAGCGATAAGGCCCCAAATAATCCAACAATCGCCTAAAACTTTTCATTTGTGTTATATTAGTGGTTAGCCAAAATAACGGAGGACATCAAAAAAGGAAAGTATTGCGCCCAAAAACAGAACCACCAGACTTGCTATCCCTAAATTTAATTTTATATCGGGTCGGTAACTCCTATCGGGAACAATGGCATAATCAAGGACTTGAACAATAGGGGTGTCTTTGGCCTCGGCGATTTTAGCCTGCTCCAATTGGTTGGTCAAAAAACTATAAATTGTCTCCTGGGTTTTGACCTTTCTTAGTAGTTTGGATAGCTTTTCTTCGCTGGCCGGCAATTGGGCGAGGGCTTTCTGGATTTCGCCAATCTCGCTCTTCAATTTAAGAACCTCGGGGTGATGGCTTCTCGCGTATCTTTTCAGGATTTCCAACTGTACCTTTGCGCCGATAAGCCTCCCTTCTAACTCACCGGCTATCTCAGACATCTGAGAGAGGTCTTTGCTAACTGCCATTTTCTCTTTAACCTGGAAATTCTTCAATTCCTCTTCTGCCTTATTTAAGGATTCAATCGTTTTCTTCAACCTCTCCTCTACGAACAATCGGTTGCGCTTGGCGGCACCGATATTCAAAGTTTGCATGGTTTTATCCAGATTTTCCACATAGAAGTTGGCGATCGCGGCAGCTCTGGCTGGATCTCGGTCACAGACGGCGATGGTAATCACCTTCTCCTTGGAAATACCAATTTTGGCATAATCCCCCAGCTCTTCCCGTGCCTCCTCCATATCTTTAACACGGTAGACCTTTAACAAATCAAACTTCCTAATAATTTCATCCTGCATAGAACGGCTCTTTAAGATGGAAAGAAATAGCTCAACGTTGGTACTTAAGGGTGAAACGAACCCTTTCGTGGCAGAAGCGGCTTTGAGCCATTCCAGACTTGCCTTGCTCTCCGACGGCCTAAAGATGGTAGCGATAGCCCGGTATGTCCTTGGCAAAATAAGACTCAACAAGAGGGTAACCGTCAGGGTCACTCCATAGGAAATAAGGAGAAAATGCCCATGTCTTTTGAGAATCTTTCTATTTCTATCCTTTGATTTTCTATCCATCAACTTAGAATGAGGAAATGCCTACACTAACTTGATAAATCATCTGGATGATATCCTTGACGACTTTACCAATTCTTGTTTTTATCATTTGCGGGACGATGATGGCATCCCCTCTGCCAATAAGAGGGGGTTTGGCTGTGGCCGTTCCATCCGGTCTAATAACATAAAGATATTTTTTATCGGCATGCTTACTAAAACCGCCAGCCTTTTCCAAATAGTAATTCAGACCCTTTCCCTCCTGGTAGCAAATTGCCCCGGGATTATTTACCTCGCCTAAGATTGATACCGCAGCCAGCGGCTTAGGAATGTCCAGCGTGTCCCCGTCCTTTAAAATTAAGTCATCGGGAGAGCCTTTGAATTTTTTTAGAGGGCCCAAGTGAAAAACTATTCTTCCAAGAGGAACCTTCTTAGTTAGTTCTTCCAGGAGAGTTTCTCCTTCGGCGATCAAGCGCTTCTCCTCATCGGTAGCACCCTTCTTTCTTTTTTCTAAAATTGTTCCCTGCCGCTGGATAAATTCCTCTAAATCTCTCCTTTCTTTTTCCTTAACAGATTCTCTGGTGAAGACCGCTCCAGGCAGAAAAGCTTCTGAGGTATATCCCCCTGCCCGCTCGATCAGGGAACTGCACTTTTCTCCCCTCCTGATGGTATATTGGCCCGGGAATTTCACTTCTCCTTTTAGATCAACATTGGAGACCTGCTCCCAGGCCGACCTGATGATGACACGGTCCCAACGTTTCAGGATAATATTTTCTTGCTTCTCTCCCTTAAACAATTTTTCCGGAGAAAATCCAATAATTTCGGTCAAGCCATTCTCTTTCAGTCGAACTATCTCCGCTTTACTCAGGGATGCTTCTGGCAGAAGCTCTTCTGGGGTAAGTATCTCCCTCAAGCGCATCGATGGTTTCAGTTGGTAATCTCCAGGATGTTTGACCATCCCTTCTAAAGAGATACGGTTATAGATTCTCTTTTCAATAGAAAAGACTTTCACTAAATCACTGTCCTTCAGCAAAATATCGGCTAACCGTTGGCTAATCCGAGCGGAGAGTTCAACATCAAAGAGAACCTTTTTCTGAAAATTTTCTATCCGCTCGATCTGGATGCGGGAAATCTCGGCTGAGGGCAAAAAACCACCGGCGATGTCAATTAAATCCTTTAAGGATGTTTTCCCTTTCAGTTCATAGATGGCCGGTCTTTTCACATTGCCGCAGATAGCCGCGACCGGCCCGATGGGAGGAACGAAGATGGTATCCCCGGAGGAAAGGTGAAAATCTTCCCCGGCATCTCCAGAAACTAAGAAAGGATAAAGGTCAAAGGAAGTTTCCTTCCTTCGCCCTCTCATTACCCTGATATTCCTTAAACTGCCCATTTTGGTCGGACCACCAGCCAGATAAAGCCCGTGAAACAGATTAGAAAGAGCGCTCATCCGGTAACTACCCGGTCGTTTCACCTCCCCAACAATAAAAATTTTGATCGTCCTTATTTTTCCCAGAGTGATACTTATGCGGATATTCTTGTAGTAGTGGTCGAACCTTTCTTTGAGGTCTTTCTTTGCCTGAGAGAAAGTCCTTCTGCCTAAGGTAATTTTGCCAAGCTTGGGGAGAAAGATATTGCCGTCCCGGTCAATTGTTTCCCGGTATTCCTTCTCGAAAAGACCCCAGAGGCTGATTACCACTTCATCGCCTGAACCTAAGAGATAGTCTGGCTCTACGGCGATATCGGTCGGAGCAACAAAACCGGCCGCATCTTCAAAGATCTTATAACCAAATTGTTGGAGAGCTTCTTTTGATTCATCAAAAAATAGCCTCTCTATCGGCGAGAAGGTTTCTCGATTACCCGCATTAATGGTGTTGCTTAAGCAGCAAACCATTATTAAAAACAAGAAACCCATCATTAAGATTTTAGTCAATTTTGCCATTTTTTCTTTTATATCAAAGTTTACCCTACTTTGCCAAGAAATTCAATTACTCTTTTGCTTAACTTTTCGGAAAGCCCCAATCTCTTTAATTCCTCCACACTGCTCTTTTTAATCTCGGCAAGTGAATCAAAATGGGAAAGGAGCCTCTTCTTTCTCTGCGCGCCAATTCCTTCTATCTCATCAAGACCGGATTCCTTTAACGCTCTTCGGCGTAGCCGCTTATGGTAAGAAATGGCAAAACGGTGCGCCTCATCCCGGATCTCCTGAAGAAGACGAAGAGAGAAGGTATTCTTCTTCAAGATAAGGGGAGAGGGAGAATCTGGCAAAAATATGGCCTCCCTCCTCTTGGCTAAAGCGGCTACCGGGAAATGCAATTTCATATTTTTTAATCTCTGCATTACCACCGAAAGATGTCCCTTTCCCCCATCAATAAGCAGAAGGTCAGGAAGGTTTTTCTTTTCTCTATATCGCCTCTCTACCACCTCGGCCATCATCTTATAGTCATCAATCTTAGAAACCCCTTTAATCTTAAATCTCCGGTAGCCATCCTTATATGGCCTTCCATCTTTAAAGGAAACGAGACTGCCCACCGCCTTGTCTCCCGAGATGTCGGAAATATCAATGGCCTCAATCCTCTGCGGTAATCTTGGAAGGGAAAGAACTTTTTTGAGCTCATTTAAGTGAATGTAGGGGCTTGATTTATCAAGCCCGCGGGTTCGATAACTCGAACCCCTACAGGGATGCACCTCACTCTGCTTCATCCTTCTAATCGCCTCAATCCGATTTCTGTATTTTGCGGCCTCTTCAAAATTCAATTCTACCGCTGCTCTTTTCATCAATTCCTTTAATTGTTGCATAGTTTCTTTATATTTTCCTTTCAAAAAAGAAATAAGTGAATCTACCAATCTCTGGTACTCCTTCTCCTTGATCTTGCCGGCGCAGGGTCCTTTGCATCTCCCAAGCCAAAAATCAAGGCAAGGCCGTAGTTTCTTCTCCGGATTAATCTTTTTCCTACAGCGGCGGACAGGAAAGATATTTCTGATATAGCGATAGGCTTGCCTCAAACCGATAACATCCGTATAGGGACCGAAGTAAAATGCCCCCCTCCTCTCTATTCCCCTCCCTCGAGGGGAGGGGATAAAGAGACTTTCCTCTCCTCCTCTCCCTTTATGGGAGGGGTGAGGGGGAGGGTGATGGTTACGAAATCTCCCTGGGTCCCGAACAATGGTGAAGGAGGAAAATCTCTCCTTGGTAATTTTTAAAAAAGGGTAACTCTTATCATCCTTAGCAAGCTGATTATACTTTGGCTGAAATTGTTTGATTAGTCTGACTTCCAGAAGAAGGGCCTCTGGTTCTGAGGTCAGGCGAATATAGTCAAAGTCGGCAAGATGCTGAATAAGTTGGCCAATCTTTGGATCAAAAGAGCCCTTCTGAAAGTAACTGGCGACCCTTTTTTTTAAAGAGAAGCTCTTGCCAATATAGATAACTCTATGACCCTTATCCCTGAGAAGATAAACCCCAGGGGAATCAGGAAGACTTTTTAGCTTCTCCTTAACGTTCATCCTGCAGATTTCATCTAAGGAAAAAGACTCTTTACCCCCTTTGAAGTCCTCTTGAAAATTTCTGTTTCCTCTTTTAGTCTTCTCCGATAATCTTTTTTAATCTCTGGAGATATTTTTTCGTAAGAAAGAATTTCCTGATAGCCTTGAACTTTTATCCAGGAAATATAGGTCCGAGAAAATCTTTCATCCCTTTTTCTAAATCTTTTTAAGGCATAAAGATAGGCAAAATCTTCTATGGAAAGAGAAGGATTCCAGGAAAATTCTTCAAAGGCAGAATAGATTTGTTCCGTCTCTTTATAATGAACGCCTCTTATCTGATAACCTTCTAAGTTCCTTTCATTAAATATTTTAGCACATTCTCTTATCCCAAATTCTGAGCCAACCTCGTTATAACCCCGATGATAAAGATACCAGTTACCCCGGGGGACATAGTGCCTGAAGATAAAAGGAACGAATTTACTATTCCAGTCAATACGAATGAGACCAGGAAATTCATCTTTATTTTTTAGGATGTCTCTTGTTCCCCAGACATCATAAAGCCAGATTTTGATGTGAGGATTCTTCTTTTTACCAATTTTTATCATTTCTTCAAAGTATTTTAACTGAAGTTGGAAGAAATTTTTTGTGCAATTCTTGCAGTTACATCGGGTATTAGAATGTTCGCAGAATTGTCCCCCTATTCCATCTACATCTGGATATCTGTCTAAAAGTTCTTCCCAGTAATCTTTCCAGAATTGCATTGTCTTTGGATTGCTGGCACAGACCCAGCTAAATTTACTCCGGAAACGCTCCCCACCAGCGCACAATCCTTCTCCTCGCTTTTGATAATTCTCCCATTCTTTTCCTGAAGGGATATTTTTTGGATTAACATTTTTCCCGGCTAATTCCGGATGAGCCTTGATTATTGCTGTCCAGTTATCCGGGAAATCTATGAAGAAGAATACTTTTATATATCTTTTGTGAGCATATTTAATCATATCCTGAATAAACTCTCTTTTTACATTAGGATGATATCTGTTTACACACTCAGAAAATTTCTTGGAGTTATAGGCAATACCAAAGGCTAAATCAAATGGCCAGATATTAAGATTATTTATCTTATGGCTGGCCAACCAGTCAATAAAACCTTTATAATCATAACCCCATTCTTTCTCCCATTGGTTATGACCAAGCCAATCTGGACCACCAATATTGGTGGCTACACTTCTATATTTAAAGGCAGGAATATTTATAACTGGGGTTATATTAGAATCAAGATTATCTACTATTAAATCTTTCCCTTTGAGATATAACCGGTTAATAAAGGTGTTTACTGCATAGAAAACACCTTGGGAAGTTTCCCCAGAGAGAATTAAATATTTTTTTCCTTTGTAGTTTGTTTTATAGATAATAAATCCCTGATTGCCTAAATCCTCAAGAACTAATAACCGCTTATTCTCTTCTCTCTCTTTATCCTTTGGTGCCACTAAAATCTTTTTTTCTCTTAATATTTGCCGGGAGAGAGAATTTGAAACCGGGGAACCGATAAGAATTTGATTTTTGTGGTGGCTATTCTGTCTTTTGGTGGTTATCTTTAACCTTACATCGCTAATTCCTTCAACTCTTTTTTGCAATAGTTCTGCTGTCTCTAAATCCTCTTTTGCTGAGCCAAGAAGAACAGTGCAAGCAGGTTTTTTACCTCTGGCAATTATGAAAGAAGTCATATTTATCCCCCCATTTCATTCCTTAATCGTGATGGTGGATAATTCTGCATAATTCCTGTACCTCCATCCCATATTTCCATCAAATTTGCTCCCATTTTCCATTCTGAGCGGGTTTCTGGATAAAGAATATTCATCATCATCGCAATGGTTAAAAGACGACTATATGTTGCCCAGAGACTGCTTTTCCCTGTGGGAACTACTGTGGTTTTTGTGCCAAAAAAATATGTTTCATTTCTTCGATGGCATGAAAAGCCGCCATCTGGATTTTTGCAAACCATAATCCCTTTCAGGCACCTCAGAAAAGATTCCTTAATCACTGCTTCAAATTCTTTATTGGTAAAGCATAAATTCGCTAAGATAAAAACTGCATCATAATCCAGACAATCCTCTCCCCCTTTGCCTGACTCATATCCAAAAAGACCGTCTGGCTGCTGTAAACTTACAGTAGTTTGAATTGTCTCTTTAATCTTTTTAACCGGTCGCTTCATTAAAAAATATACTGGATATAGATGCATAGCGCCAGCCATTGCGTTACGTATTTCACTAATCCCTTTATCGTGGAAACCCGTTTCAGTGTTTACATTTTCATCACAAAAGTTTAAAAGTTCTTCCACTGCCTGCCAAGATCTTTCATTTTTATTATAGTAGCCATTATCCATCAGAAAAATGGCAATATCCATCATCACATTACTGCTATACCAATAATCTGATAAATTTAATGTCTCGCACCATTTTCTCATTTTCCCTTTACCAAGCCAGTTTTCTAAGAAATAAAATTTATAAAGAGGCCTTTCCTCTAAAGCATAGAGGGCAAATAATGCGTGACGGGTTCTATGGAGTAAAGCCCTATCTTTTAAGTATCCCGGAGAAAGATTCTTTTCGGCTATGTCTTCGTCTTCAAACCAACCATCTTTCCTTTGAAAACTTTTTATATAATTAGCCCAGTTTTTCTTATCACTTTTGGTTAATTTATCAAAATAACCGATAAAATTTCCCAACATTGCGGCTAAACAAGAACCTATAAGAGTAGGATTATTCTCAGAACAAAATTTAAAATTCCATGTTTTAGGTATACGCATTTCTTCCAAGAAATTTATAGCACCCTTTTTCAGTTCTGCAGTTTCAATCATCTTATTGCTTTTTGAGCTCTTTGCCCATTTCCCAAAGCAAACGGGGAATCTTTGCCCCCACAGTTTTCCAGTAAAAATAGACTGGGCCTACCGACAAGGTGAATACCTATGTTTTCACTCTCTTCGCTCTCTCTCACTGAGAACACTTTTATTCCGCCTAAATTTTCTCTACACATTCCAAGAATAAATCCCTCTATTTTTTCATCTCTGGCTATTTTCTCCTTCCTTACCTCAGAAGAAAATTAAGCCAAATTGCAGATATTTTCTCAATTCTAAAGATCTCTGTCCCTATACTTCCATACCTGTGTTCCTATGGGAGTAATCAAGGCAATATCTTCTTTTCTGCCCGCTCTTTGACACTCCTTTTTAATCCTCTCATCCATCTTTGCCTCTAATTTTCTGGCTATATCTATTTCCGCATCAATGAGATTTCTCTCCTCCAACGGATCATTTGCCAAATCATAAAGTTCCTTGGGTGGGAGTTGGTCCGAGCGAGGTTCATCGCCAACTGCTTTGATGAATTTCCACTTCTTTGTTCTAATTGCCCGCGTCTTCTGCTGCGTGCATTCTACAGAGTAGATAATATCATCAGCCTCCTCGCGTTTCCCTTCAATAATTGGCTTGAGGCTGGTACCGCTTAAAGGATAATCTTCTTTAAATTCTATACCCGCATAGTCTAAAATAGTAGGTACAATATCTATATGTGAAGCAAAGTTATCAATCTTCTTCCCTGAAGGCAAACAGCCTGGTCCATAAAGAATCAAAGGGATACGAATCTGCTGGTCGTGAAGTCCAGCGTGTCCTCTAACGTTATGGGTGCCGAACTCTTCACCATGGTCCGCAGTTATGATAACAATTGTCTCTTTTTCCAGCCCCAGTTGACATAGTTTGGTAAAGACCTGCCTAAGGCGGTCATCTACATAGGCAACCTCGCCATCATATTTGCTCATTGTCTCTTTATCCTCACCCGGGGATTCGGAAGGAACAAAATCCTGCCAGGAAAGATTTACTCCTCTAACCACCATCTCTCTTTCCATTTTCTCTTTCTCTTTTTTACTCTTCATAAACTTCTGGAACTCCTTGGGAGGGACGTAAGGTCCGTGTGGATCCCAGTAGTGAACAAACAAAAAGAATGTCTTATCTTTTATCTCCTCCAATAATGGAAAAAGTTTAGCGTTGATTTCGTCCGCAGTGACGCGAATGAGTTTGTCCACACCCTCCGCCAGGCTTGAGTAAAGATAGTTATCATAGCCTCTCCGGAAATACGATCGCATCATTGTCAGGTTATCCACCGCACAGGTCATATAACCCTTCTCCTGCATCAACTGAGAAACAAGTTTCACTCCCAATGTCAGCTTTGGAGCTATTTCTCTCCAACCTCCCAAACAGTCCTTCAGAAGAAAATGAGAGACAATGTTGTTGGTATTAGGGTTGGTGCCGGTGAGTATTGCAGTATGTGAAGGTTGGGTGGGAATAACATTCGCAAAGGCATAATTAAAAAGAACTCCCTTATTAGCATATTCATCCATCGCGGGAGTCGTGTTACAGGGATATCCATAACAACTCATATTCTGGGCTCTCAAGGTGTCCAGGACAATCAAGACAATATTTGGTCGCTTACTCATTTATATCCTCCTTCAGGGATTCTGAACCCCTGGTAAATTTGACACTTTCTCTACCGTTTCCCCCTGATTAAATCAGGGGTATACCTTTTTGCCGTCAGTTGAAATTACTTCTACGGCAATTACATCTCCTTTCCCTTTATCCTTCAATTCAAAAGCCTCTGGAGTAACATCAAACTTGAACTGATGGGTAATCATTTTCTTTACATCAATAATTCCATCTTCTAAATATTTAATCGTTTTTTGACAGTAATAAATATCTTCTTCTAAATCAGCCATTCTTGTTCCCAAGATATCTCCACCCCTGATGTGCAGCCGGAAGAAATCAATTTCTGTTTTTCCTAAACATCCCCAGAGGATAAGTTTTCCATTCCATTTTAGAAATTCTATAGCTTCTGCAACTCCTTCTCCCTCTAAATGAGCAACAATAATAATATCCGCTCCATCCGGTAATACAGAGCGAACTAAATCATTAAGATTTTCAGAAGAGGCATTAAGTGTATCTGTTGCGCCATAATCTTTACTTAACCCTAATTTTTCATCATAAAGGTCAAGAGTAACCAAGCGATGAGGATTTTGCATTTTAACCACCTGAGTTAATAATAGACCGCATACCCCCTGGCCAACAATTACTACATCAGTTTGTTGGGTAATTCCTATTTTCTCGCCGGTGCGAATAATTTTTGGTAAAACTTCAACAAAGGGACCAATCGCTTCGGGAAAAGTATCCGGTAATTTTACAATTTGTAATGCCGGCATTGAGGAAACACTAAAAGCACTCACCTGGGAAGCGGAAATATATTCCGAGAAACATCCCCAAATACCTCTTACTGCAACTTTGTTTCCGGTCTTTAAACCCTGCACTTCTGGACCAACTTCTTCAACAACTCCCGATGCTTCATGCCCTAAACGAACAGGATTGGCAAGGAACTCCGGGTCTCGCTTCCCTCGGTAGATTTCAATATCTGAACCACATAATCCAATGTATCGCATCCGCACTAAAACCTCGTCCTTTTTTGGGACAGGCTTTGGTATCTCAATCAATTCCAGTTCATAAGGTTTTTTTAAAATCCAAGATTTCATTATCACTTTCCCATAATTTTATCCATCGCTTTTGAAGTATTTTCTACTAACTGTTCGGGATAAAACTTGTAAGGAGATAACTCTGCGATTATAAAATCGTTATAGCCTATCTCCTTGAGTGCCTGCATCACTGCTGGCCAATTGACATCTCCCTCTAACAAAGAAGTAAATCCGGTTACATTTCCAATATCCTTTCTAAAATCCTTTATGTGAACTTTCTTAATTCTTTTTCCTAAAATTCTTATCCAATGCTCAGGATAGCCAAAAGCCAATATATTGCCTACATCAAAAAATGAACCAAGATACTTGCTACCAATTTTATCAATAAAATCCCTCATTTCTAATGGACTCAGCAAGAATTTATTCCAGACATTCTCAATTCCGATATTTACTTGATATTGTTCGGCGATTTTACTTAATTCAGATTGCTTCTTGAGACCTTTCATATGCTACATCATAGGGAACTATTTCAGCCGTTGGGTCAGACCAAACATCCACTGCCCCAGGAACTACAAGGATAGTATCTATTTTTAGTTGAGAGGCAATCCGTAACATCTTCTTTACAATTTCCTCTCCCTTTTCTCTTTTTGACCTATCACTACTTGTTAAAGGATATCTCCAGAGAAGGGAAGTGGATAAACTACTCAATTCCATTTCTGTTTCCCTGACGATTTCTTTAATACGATTTATCTCTTTTTCTGATGAGCTTAAATTCACTTCTCCTTTTTCAGTCAACTCAATCTCGATAGCATCAAACCCCGCTTTTTTGGCTAAAATTAATCTCTCTTTAATACCCATATCTGCTGGAAAAGCACAAAGACTTTTCTTCATAGTGCCTCCATACTTAAAGATTAATGACCATATGTTTCTCTGCTGAAATTCTTGCTGCTTCCAGAACTCTTATTGTATCTCTGGTATCTTTTGCAGTGACAATAGGTTCCCTTTTTTCATTTATTGCTGAAATGAATTCTCTCATTTGAGCTTCAAATGCTGGTTCAAAATCCATTATTGCTTTACCATTAATATAAAAATCGGACTATTCCATTAAAATGAATATTACTTTCAGAGCCAACAATCATCACTTCATTAATATCTTCAGAGGAATTGAATGAATGATGCAGAGTTACTATCGCTCCATTTTTCAATTTCATCTGTAGAGAAAATTCGTCTTCCCCTTCCCACTCTAAATTATTATGCTGAGTCTCACAGTAAACCCGAACCGGTCTTGTATTAAATAGGGAAAGGAAAAGGTCTATGGAATGGCTTCCATTCAAAGGAAGAAGAAGCCCCCCGGTTTTCTTGGATGACTTCCACCAGGGAGTTGGAGGGGTTTCTATCTTTAATAACCTTTTTTCAACAACCTGGAGTGGTTGGCCAAGTTTTCCAGATTGAATATAATTTTTTACTCTGGTATATTGTCGAAAGAATCGTTGGACCTGACCTATCATTAAGAATAACAGTCTTGTTCTCTGCTGCTTGAATCATCCTGTCAGCATCTTTCACTGTTAATGCTAATGGCTTCTCAACCAGAATATGCTTACCATATTGAGCAGCCTCAAGAGTTATTGGACAATGCAAATAATGAGGTAAACATAAAACTACAGCATCTATTTCTGAATCTTGAAAGAGCTCAGAACCTGCTAAATAGCATTTTTTGGCAGCATATTTTTAGTTGTTTCTTTGGCCCGTTTTTCATCAATATCAGCTACCGCAACAAGAACAACATCTTCAATCTTGTTAATTGCCGCTATATGGAACTCAGAAATCCTACCGCAACCAACTACACCAATTCCCAACCGTTTCCTCATAATGTCAACTCCCTATATGGTAATAAGTAGTGCCTTAATTCTCTTTCTTTGCCTTCTCATCCTTTTTGCTTTCTTCTCTCTTTACCTCATCGGCATAATTTAACTGTAGGTTTGCTAAAGAGCTGGTAAGCGTTTCCTCCTCTCTCTTTGTCAGATTTCCTTTCGTCTTTTCCTTGAGCATCGAAAGAAGGTCAATCGTTGCTCGGGCGGCCTCAAGGCTCTTTTCAATCTTTCCTGTTAGGGGATTGGTGAATTTACCAAGATGCTGCATCGCCGAGTTGGAAAGCATCGAGACGAACTGAATAAACTGTAGCTCCGCTTGTGAAATTTTCTCTTCTACCATTTTTTCTTCTCCTCTTAAATACTTATCGTTGTTCCCAATAGAATTGCACCTAAAACCTCTACAATCCTCCAGATAACACTGAAAAGTCCGGAGATAAAGAGAAACATTACGATGAAAATCCCAAATGGCTCCAACCGCCGGTAGGAAGCGTCCAGATGTGGCGGCAAAAGTCCGCTGAGTATCCTTGAGCCATCAAGGGGAGGAATGGGGATAAGGTTAAAGATGGCTAAAAGTAAATTAAGCAGGCAGCCATAAGCTAAGAGAAGGCCAAAAGGCGACCTTGTCCCCCCAGGGAAAAGGCGAAAGACAAGAGCAAAACAAAAAGCAAGACCGATGTTGCTTAGAGGTCCAGCGGCTCCAGTAAAGAGTATCCCTCTTTTATAGTCCCGGAAGTTATAAGGGTTAATGGGAACCGGCTTTGCCCAGCCAAAGGCAAACCTACCTCCAGAAAGAAGCAGCATAAATATGGGCAGAAATATTGTCCCTAGGGGGTCAATATGGGACAAGGGATTTAGGGTTAATCTTCCCATTATTTTTGCCGTATCATCCCCACAGAGCAAAGCCGCATACCCGTGAGCGTTCTCATGGATGATGATTGAGAAGAATAAAACAACCAAAAGGGTTATCAGAAATATAGGATTCATTTTCTACTCCAACCGACAAAGTCATTGCGAGACCAAAGGTCGTGGCAATCCGACGCAGTCGTTGCGAGGAGCGTCAGCGACGTGGCAATCTCAATGAGTTTGCGGAGTTTATCCCGAGCGAGATTGCTTCAGGACTTTGTCCTTCGCAATGACCAGCGAGGGACCTCGCTCGCAACTTCGGCTTCACTTCGTTCGCAATGACCTCATCTCCTCCCTTCCCAAAAGATGGGAGAAAAGAAGATAAAATACAATACCTATTATAGCAGGAATAAATACTAAAGCAAATCTACTACGCAAAATTAAAATTTTTGCCCCCTGACAAAAGAGTAAGGAGTTCCAGACCAGAACCCCCATTAATCCCGAGACGAGGAGAGTTGTTAGAGAAGAGGAAAGAATTTTTCTGCCATCCAATCCTTTTAGCCTTTTTGCCAAAATAAAGGATAAAACCACAAAGTTGATAATGCCCACAAAACTGGTAGAGAGGGCAATTCCACCCTGCCTTAAGGGTCCCATTAAAATAAGGTCTAAGATAATATTGGCAAGAATAGAGAGAAGACCCACCTTCACCGGTGTTTTAGTATCCTGGATACTGTAGAAGCCCCTGACCACAATGATTGAGGCGGCATAGGCAAAAAGACCAATAGAATAAAAGAGCAAAGCAAAGGCAGTATTTTCGGTTGAGGTGGCCGTAAAGAGCCCACGCTGAAAGAGAAGGGAAATGATCGGTCTTCTGAGCAAAATCAAACCAATACTGGAAGGGATGATGACAAAGAGAACATTGCGCAGAGCAAAGGATAAGGTTTCCTTTAATTTTTTGAATTCTCCTTGAGCAAAGTAAGTGGATAATGTTGGCAGAGTTGCGGTAGCCATTGCCACCCCAAAGATACCCAGAGGAAGTTGCATTAATCTATTAGCATACCAGAGAGAAGAAACCATCCCCGAACCAAGCCTTATCGCTAAGAGAGCATCCACTAAAATATTAATCGGGGTCACCGCAACCCCAATAACGGAGGGAGCAAGAAGAATTGCCATCCGCTTAATCGCCGGATGGCGGAAATTAAGGTTAAAGCGAATTTTCAGTTTCCTTTTTTTCAGCATTGGCAACTGAATCCAGAATTGACCTAAACCTCCAATAAGCACCCCAATTGCTAATCCAAAGATTCTTCTCTCGATACTTTCTCCAAATAAAGGGCAGAGAAGGAAGATAGCCCCGATCCAGCAGATATCAAGCATTATCGGAGCGAATGCGGGAGTGGTAAAATGCTGATAGGAATTCAGGATTCCCATAGCAATCGCGGCTAAGGAAATCAGGATGAGATAAGGCAGAGTAATTTTAAGTAAGTTTAAGACCAGAGCAACCTTGGAGGAGAAATGAAAAAAATGGGAGAAGATAAAAATTCCAAAAATTGAGAGAATTACCAGGGATGAGGTCGCCACCAGAGAAAGGGTAAAACCGATAGAGGCTACCTTTTCTGCCTCTTCTTTTTTTTCGGTCGTTACATATCCGGTAAAAACCGGAATAAAGGCGGTGGAAAGTGCCCCTTCGGCAAAGAGCCGACGGAAAAAGTTAGGAATCATAAAGGCAATCAGGAAGGCATCATAGACAAGAGCGGTGCCGAAGAAGTTTGCCGTTACTACCTCTCGGCCCAACCCTGCAATCCGGCAGCAAATGGTGGCTAAAGCAATAATTCCGGCCGCTTTCGCGATATTTTTATGACTTTCCACAGAGAAAACATTACCATACTTAAGCCTTCCTTGTAAAGATAAAAAATGGAGAGGTTTCTGCTCGCTACTGCTTTGGTTTTAGTTGGGGAAAATAAGGACGGGTTTCTCTTTCTCCGGTAAAAATAGAGCCGGAATAGAAGGTATAGCCTATCATCCGGGATTCTCCGGGCCTAAGGAATATCTTCCAGATGAAGTCGGCTACATCAATCCGGGTTGGATTGAGGAAAAATTCTAGATCAAGGTAATTGGCTCTGGCTTTTTCGAATATATCTATCTCCAAATCCTCTTCAGCGAGATTTTTTATATGCAATTCTACCCGATGACGATATTTATGGGTTTTCCTTACCACTCCAATAGGCGCCCGAGGAGTGCTAATTACCCCATGACCAACAATCCTTTTTGTAGGTTTTTTGGCTTCGGCGATACGAATTAATTCATGTTCTGATGTCTCGGTAGTATTAACCGTTTTTTTCACCCGGATATTACCAGCCGCAGAAACAACTATCCTAACTTCCTCACCAATCGGAACCTCTTTGATGCGGTTCATCCCGAGATATAGCCCATCTTTATAGAGTTCAATTATGCCACTGGCAAAAGGCTGCTGGGTAGAATTCTTTAAGATATAAACAATCTTTGCCTCCCTTTCATTGGCAGACCAAACAAAACCCTTTTTTAATTCGAGAGCTTCCTCTAAAATGACAAAACAATTTCTTCCTTCCTTTAACCCCTTCTGGCCAAGATTATAAAGATAGAAAGGGGAAAGTGAGGAGGAATAAACCTGCTCCTCCTTCAGTTTTTCCTCTTTTAGAAAAGGAAGTTTAAAGCTTTGTAAACCCCTTTTCGCTCTGCCAAAGACAAGCGTTACCATTGCTTCTAAGGGAGTTAGCTTATTATCAATGATAACTTGATAACGAATTCTGCCTTGCTTCGCAGAGAGAATATTTAGGGTATATAAGGGATGCCAGGAGATAGCGGTTAAAAGGTAACTTAACTTTACCTTGCCTTTCCCCTTTCTCTCCCAGGTAAGCAAATAACGGCCCGAGGAACTACTTAGTTGGAACTCCTTTATCCTTTCATTATCGAGGATCTCTATTGACTCCGCTATCGCGCTTTTAGGCAGAAGCACTCTTGGCTCATCAGGAAGGTGGGAGATGATATCTGTAGCATAGACAAGATTTCCTTGATAGATCAGGATTTGGTTGGGAATGCTTTCATAGATAGAATTTTCTTCTGCTTGAGCCAGGGAGAAAATGAATAGAGAAGTTAATAAAAGTTCTAAGAAGGCCTTCGTAAATTTTCGCCTCATTAAGAATAGATTAGCAGAAAGAAAAGGGGAAGTCAAAGGTTCAGAGGTCAGGCTTCTAAAGAGTCTTCAGGCAAAAGGTGAGAATAGATAAGAAAAAGCAGTAGTATCCGAAGTAATGGAGCCTGTTTTTGATTACCATTTTTTTAAGGAGAGTAATTGAGAAAAAACTTATAATGAGGGAGGTAAAAAACCCCACCATCAAAAACTCAGGCTGGATGAGCTTAATCTCTCTCAATTCCATAATCATCGCCCCAAGAATAGCAGGAATTACGATGAGAAATGAAAACCTGAATGCATCTTTATCATTTACCCCTACAATCTTTGCTCCGGCGATGGTGCTCCCGGACCTTGAAACCCCTGGAAGAAGTGCTAATCCCTGCATGAACCCGATAAAGATCGCTTTTTTGAAATTCAATTTTTTGTGAGTTTCTCGCTTTGAGAAAAAGAGGAGGATTGAAGTAAAGAGAAAAGAAAACCCAACGACACTGAGATTGTTCAGAAGATCTTTCCTGCTTTTGAGTAGAAAACCAAAAATCGCTGTCACTATCGAAGCCGAGACGATATAAATTGCAAGTTTAAACTCATAACTCTCTTTATCCAGGGTAAAAAATGCCTTTCCAATCTTAAGAATATCATCGCGGAAGAAGATGAGAACTACAATTAGAGCCGAGAAATGAAGAAAAACATCAAAGGATATGCCTCCTCCGAGTTTGAAAAACTGCTGGGCGAGGACAAGATGGCCAGAACTACTTACGGGAAGCCATTCGGCAATTCCCTGGATAATACCGAGGATAAAAGCATCAATAAGCATATTCAATTATGTTGCTCTTGTGTAAAAGTTTCCTATATGGTAAGATACCACCATCAGAAAAAATAAGCAAGAGTTAGTAGAAAGAACATAGCCGAGCAATCCCTGCTTCCGCAGGGACGGCAACTACATATTTATTTTGTCTATGTAGTGGCAAAGCTTGCTTTGCCTGATTTGCTTTGAAATTCCTATGCAATCAATGCTAAAAAGAAAGGTTGGTTGGGTGTTGGCAGGATTGCTATTGTTAGGGTTGGTGACAAACAGAGCCCTAATAAACTTTTATGTAAATTTTATCTGGTTTAAGACTCTGAATTACCTGCCTGTATTTACAAAGATTTTCTTCACCAGAATTGAAATTGCTTTACTCTTTTCTCTTCTTTTCTTTTTTCTTCTCTATCTTAACCTTCTTTTAGCAGCCCGCCTTTCTCCAAGTTCTGAGCAAGATTTCTCTGAGAGATTCCAGATTCCACCCGAACTGTATCAGCTGGGAAAACTACTTAAAGTTCTGACGGAACCTCGTTTCCTACTCCTCTGCTCCTTATTTATTGCTTTCCTTGTGGGAATTTCTCAAATGAAGCGCTGGGAAATTGTCCTTGCCTATTTCAACCGGGTGAACGTGGGAATTGCTGATCCCATTTTTCAGAAAGATATTGGTTTTTATCTCTTCTCCCTTCCCTTCTTTTCCTTTATCCAGAACTGGCTTTCCGGTTCTATCTTCTTTATTACTCTTTTAACTCTTGCTCTTTATGGGCTTAAGGGAGCCATCAGGATAGATTTTAATCGCTTGAGAGTTGAGCAATATGTAAAAAATCATATCCTCGCTTTAATCGCTGTTTTTATTTTGCTGAAAGCCTGGCAATATCGGCTCAATATCTATGGGCTTCTTTTCTCCTCGCAGGGAGTAGTCTTTGGTGCCGGTTATGCCGATATTCATGCGCGATTAATTGGTTTAAAGGCACTTATCGTGCTTTCTATCCTCTGCGCAGTTTCAATCTTTACATTTCTTTGGCAGCGCACAATCAAGCCCGCCCTATACGGCATCGGAGCCTTGATTGGTGTCTCCCTCATCCTTCAGAGCATCTATCCGACAATCCTGCAAAAGATGGTTGTGGAGCCAAATGAGATTTTAAAGGAGAGCCCTTATATTGAGCATAACATTAAATATACAACCCTCGCCTATGGGTTAACTAAAATTAAGGAGAGAAAATTTCCCTTGAAAGAAAGCCTTACAATCGAAGAGGTCAAAAGGAACAAAGCAATCATCAAGAATATCAGGCTCTGGGACCCAAGACCTCTGAAGGCAACATATCGCCAGCTTCAGGGATTGCGTCTTTACTATGATTTTCCCAATGTAGATATCGACCGCTACGAAATTAATGGAGAGTACCGACAGGTATTTCTTTCGGCAAGAGAACTGAATCAATCTAAGATTCCGCAAAAAGCCAGGACCTGGATCAATGAGCGGATGAAGTATACGCATGGCTATGGAGTTGTTCTTTCTCCCGTAGGGGAGGTTACCAGAGAAGGATTTCCCAGCCTCCTGATTAAAGATATCCCTCCCGTATCTGAATCTAATCTTAAGGTAAAAAGACCGGAAATCTACTACGGGGAGTTAACCGACAACTACTGCATCGTAAAGACAAAGACTAAGGAATTTGATTATCCCAAAGGGGATAAGAATATCTATACCTTTTATGAAGGTAAAGGAGGAACACCGATCTCCTCCACTTTCAGAAAGCTTCTCCTTTCCCTGAAATACCTTGACTTTAAACTGCTTTTGACGCGGAATATTACACCTGAAAGCAGAATTATGCTCTATCGTAATATCCGCGAGCGTTGCCAAAAAATTGCTCCCTTCCTGCATTACGACCAGGACCCTTATCTTGTAATCTCGTCGGAAGGAAAATTATTCTGGATTCTCGATGCTTACACGGTAAGCAATATGTATCCCTACGCCACTCCTTACCAGAAAAGTTTTAACTACATCCGCAATTCGGTTAAGATTATTATTGATGCTTACCATGGAGATGTTTCTTTTTATCTCCTGGACAATGAAGATCCCTTAATCAACGTTTACCAGAAGATTTTTCCGACGTTGTTCAAACCATTTGCGCAAATGCCATTAGACTTAAAAAAACACATTCGTTATCCGGAGACACTGTTTAAAATTCAGGCGCAAATATATCGAACATACCATATGCGCAATCCTGAGGTATTCTATAACAAGGAGGACTACTGGGATATTCCCCGGGAAATTTATACATCATCCGAACAGCAAATGGAGCCCTATTATATGATTCTGAAAATAGAAGAAAAAGAGGAATTTTTTCTTCTTTTGCCATTTACCCCAACAGGAAAGAACAATATGATTGCCTGGCTTGCCGCAGCCTGTGACGGAGAAAATTACGGAAACCTTCTGCTCTACAAATTTCCCAAGGACAAACTGGTCTATGGTCCGATGCAGATTGAGGCGCGTATCGACCAGAACCCAACAATCTCTGAGCAGCTAACCCTCTGGGGTCAGAGAGGCTCCTCCGTCATTCGCGGTAATTTGCTTGTCATCCCCATCGAGCAATCGATTCTTTACGCAGAGCCACTTTATCTGAAGGCCGAGCAGGGAGAACTTCCCGAATTCAAGCGCATCATCCTTGGTCAGGGGAATAGAGTTGTCATGGGCGAAAGCCTGGATGCTACCCTATCCTCTCTCCTAACAGGGACATTTAAGATAGACCCCCACCTACCTCCTCCCTCGAGGGGGGAGATTGAGGATGTTTCTTCTCCTCCCCACTTGCGGGGGAGGATTGAGGAGGGGGGAGAATCTGTATCCGCTTTAGTCAGGCAGGCTCTAAACTACTACCAGGCTGGTGTGGAATCCTTAAAAAAGGGTGACTGGGCTAAGTATGGCGAGACCCAAAAACTCCTCCAACAAACCCTCCAAGCAATAGAGAAAAGAACACATTAATCCTCCCATAACCTTCTTTTCGGAGAACCCTTTTTTTCTTATGTCGAAATTTTAGATACAATACAAATACTTGACAGAGCCCCCCTATAATACTAAAATTGCGATACATCCTTGTTATTCTTGCTTAATTACTCACCATTGTGTCGCAAGCGAAGAAAAGCAATGCTGGATATCATCTCAACTTCCAAGGAGAATATCGACACAATTCAGAATAATGAGGCAAGATGAGGTGTCAAAAAGATGCTGCTGCTGGCCAGAAAAACGAAGTTCCTATCATCTGGTCGGTTAGGGATGAGAAAGGTAATGTAATTGAGAAGTGGCTCTTGATTTCTGCAGGGAAAGAGGATAAAATATCAGTGTGGAGAAGGAGTAGCCAAAAAGGAGATTGAGTATGACATTCTGGCAATTAGCATTCCCTACATTTATTGGAGTATTCTTAGCCTTTATTTTTTCTATCCTGCTTTTTCATCTGACAAATAAATGGACTAAAGATGCAGCAAAGAAGTTACTTGAGAAAAATCTTAGATGTGAATTTAATTTCAATAAAAAATATTTAGAAAAAACCCTCGAAGATTTAACCAAAACCATAGAAAAAATAGGCGTTGAGGATAAAGTTTTTTATTACCCTAAATATGTGAATTACCAACGTTTATTCACTCTTAGTTATTTTAATCAAGGGTTTCTCTATGAAAAATTGAGTACAGAGGATCTTAATCTTATTGCTACAATATTAGAACACATGAATCAAGGCACGGAACTTTTTATAAATAAATCAATAAAAGATTACAATGACGGCAATATTAATAAACAAGAAATTTTGCGGATTATTTCCTTTGAGCGCGATACCATACAAAAGTTTATTAAAAGTCTTGATGAAATACAGAAAAAAATAGTGCCTTCTACTAAATAATCAATTGACAAATCGTTAAATTTGAGGCATAATCACAATAGATAACTGAAAAATAGATTTATTTCCCTCTGTTGAGAAGGAGTAAGTCGGTAATCGAAAAACTCGTAGCCGACATTGCAGGAGAAATCCTGTAGTGTCGGCTTTTTTTATTTGGTGCGACCGGCCCACTGCGCAAACAGTGGGCAACCGCAGATTCCCATTGAAAATTCTCACCCCTACTACCCCCTACTACACTTATACCCAATTTTTCTTTACGCAGAGCCTCTTTACCTCAAGGCCGAGCAGGGAGAACTTCCCGAATTCAAGCGCATCATCCTTGGCCAGGCGAATGAGGTTGTAATAGGCGAAAGCCTGGATGCTACCCTATCCTCTCTTCTGGCCGGGACATTCAGGATAGCAGAAACTCCCAAAAGAGAAGAGCCAACCCTGCCTACCGGCAAGCAGGTTTCAGCATTGGTCAGGCAGGCATTGAACTACTATCAGGCGGGTGTGGAATCCTTAAAGAAGGGTGACTGGGCTAAATACGGCAAGACCCAAAAACTCCTCAAACAAACCCTCAAAGAAATAGAGAAAAGAACCCGTTAATCTTACTATAATCTTCTTTTCGGAGAAATCTTTTTTTCTTATATCTCTTATGTCAGAATTTTAAAAGAATTTGATCATTCCACTTTACAAATGCTTGACAGAGCCCCCCTATAATGCTAAAATTCAGAATAATGAGGCAAGACGAGGTGTTAAAAAGGGAGAATCGCTCACGCCGTATGCTTTAAGACATACGGTCGGGACAAGACTTCTAAAGAAGTTTAAAAATGCTAAATTGGTTCAACGATATTTAGGGAATTCAGATAACAACGACACTGAGATATTATGTTGATGTGTTCCCGGAAGATTCAGAAGAAACAGCGGAGATGTTAGCGGAAAGATAGTTTAATTTGTAGAGACAAAAAGATCTTAAAGTGACGAGCGATGAGGAACAATAACAATTAATGAAAGACTAAAAATAGCTCCAACAAGAGTGTGGAGCAAAAAAAGGAGGGAAGATCCATGGCAAGAAAAACGGTACCATTCAACCAAAGTGGCGCGTCAAAATTGCCGAATAACAAGCCGGTAGTCTACAAAATTCAGACTGACAGTGGGAAAACAAATTATGTTGGCGTAGCCAAGAAAGGGCGTGTTCAAGAGCGAATTGAAGAACACTTGGAAGATGGTAAAATCTCAGGTTCAAAGGTTCAGATTAAACAGATGTCGAGCATTAAGGAAGCAGAGAAGGCAGAGGCGCGAATTATTGCTCGATCTGAGCCGAAGTATAACGAAAAAGGGAAATAATACCCAACCAGCGGACGGAAAGGTTGAAAAAGAAAAGATAAAATGGGTAGATGTAATTTAAAATAAAGGGAGGCAGTCATGGCAAAGAAAAAAGTTTTTGTGAGTTTTGATTATGATAATGATAAGCGCTATAAGTATCTGCTTGAGGCTTGGGATGCAAATCCAGATTTTGATTTCGTTTTTAGCGACAAAACCCCGGATGAAATTGACACTACTAATATCGGTCGGATCAAGGCGGCCATAACAGCTAAGATAAATTCTGCAACACACACGCTTGTAATAGTGGGGAAGGAAGCAAACAAGACGCACAAACATTCTAAGCTGATTGGCTTTAAGAATTGGCTCAATTTTGAGATTTATCAAAGCAAACAAAACTCAAATAAGATTGCCGCAGTCAAGATCGACAAAAGTTATGAATCGCCGGACGAAATTATCGGTGCGGGTGCTTCTTGGGCTATGAGCTTTACAGAAGATGCAATTATCAAAGCACTCAATGAAGCTAATTAACGGGGAGTACTTTTCTATCAATGGAAGACGCTAAACTGCAATTACTGCATGACCACTACAAAGATACTTTTTTTTACATTCAGGAATATATAAAACTTCGGGACAGGTTGTTTCTCTTTATCTTGATCGTAGTAACACTTATGCTCTTCCAGGTTCATTCACCGTCAGAATTCGGTGAAGCCGTTTCGCAGTTTATCACCAAGAAGCTTGAGTTGAAGTCTCCAATAAACATAACATTCATTGGGAGCATTCTCTGGTTTGGGTTACTGAGTCTCGTTATTCGATACTTCCAGACAGTAGTACATATCGAGAGGCAATACAAATACATTCACCAGATTGAAGAACAATTAAGTGCCGAGTATGCGAATAAGGTATTTACACGGGAAGGCAAGTCATATCTAAATGACTATCCTTTGTTTTCAAGTTGGGCGTGGATTCTTTACACAATTGTCTTCCCCACATTCTTGGTAGGGCTGGTTATCGTTAAAATCGTTGGAGAGATCTGTCAGGCTGGAAGTATCTCATTACTTATCAGTGTCAATGTTACTATTGCATTATTCATCGTGCTCTCGACTTTGTTCTATTTGTTATTGGTACACTTTAAGAAGTAAATGTCGCAAAACTACTACTTTTGCGACATTGGGATGGAATAACAAGCGTAAAATATGAGGGAGGAAAAGGAAGTGAAAACTAATAATCAAGTATTAGATTTGTCCGTTGACTTACAAAAAGAGTCTTATGATTGGAAAAAAGACATTATCATAAATAAGGTCAAATTTATAGAAGAAGTAGAAGGGGCACTGAAGGATAAAGAGATAACTTCATTAAAGAAAAAAGTATATTCCATTTCTACTGTAGTAAATTATCCCAAAAACGACAATATGGGGTTGCGGAACATTGACACGAATGGAGATACGGTTGTTTTAAAAAAGGGACCACTACTTGAAGAATTGAAACAAATACGAGAGGCGCAGACAATCGAGAGGGCTGGATATTATTTAGAGCGTCTCAAAAAAGGAGTTACTGAAATTAAGACGAGTAAAGTCAACGATATAAATTTAAATAGATGGAAAGAATATACAGATATACTTACGGATAGTCTATGGATATTAGATAAGCGGGATAGCTCTGGTGCACATTGCGCCGGATATTGGGGAAATTTTATTCCTCAAATACCCCATCAATTGATGATGAGGTATACTAAAAAAGGTGAATGGGTAGTTGATACCTTTGTTGGAAGTGGAACCACATTGATAGAGTGTAGGCACCTAGTGTCCTGTAACTGAAACATCTTTACACTTTTGTGACTTTGCAAGAATTTCATTTGCTGTCTTTATCCAGACAAATGATCTTGGATTTTTATTATTGGCTTCAATGTATTGTTTAATAGCGTCTGTTAGTTCTTTGAC
>DAOVGU010000039.1 GCA_030672255.1 bacterium | reverse complement strand
GTTCATACTTAAACTCCTTAGCTACTTCGTAAGGTTCCCTTTTCATAGCCTCTTCAAAGAGATTCATAGGCATCAAATCTATACCGGTATACAATATCCATATCTGATCCTTCTGCCTCTGGAAATCAAAATCATAGATTCTCCCAACTCTTTTCAACCATTCAGCAAAGTATCCTATTTCTTTTCGATACTCCGACCGGTAGGCTTGAATTTCTTCCTTGGTAAACGGCAAAGACATCCCAACATAATCAGGGAGATAGGGTGGACAGTCCGGCAGATAGAAATAAGGTTTCAGCCCATACTTTTTGCAGATCATCAAGGTTTCAAGGGGATCATATCCCAAAAAAAAGTCCACATAATCTATATTGTGCTTCACAAATATTCTCCCAATCTCATCAGGTCCAAATAATCCTTTCCTTGAAAATCCACCTATCCTTGTGATATACATTGAATTAGAAATATACTCTTTTCTTTTTATCTTTTTTATTTTTCTCTTTGAAAAAGGAAATTTCTGAGCCCACTCTTTATATGTTCCGAAAGGAATATTTTGGCGATAGAAGCGCTCATACAGTTCCACATCGTATTCAGAGTAGGTTGGTTCCGAATAATTCCCTTCTCTACGCAGGATATCAATAATCTCTTCACTAAATTCTTGTTGTTTCATTCTTGCCTTTTCTATTTTTCTATCTTTTACAAACTATTCACATAGGTATAATAGATTTTATCTATCTCTTTTTGCACTTTATCTCCCAGTTGGTAATCATATCCATCCAGAGCTTCTTCTATAACCCTGGCTATCTTTTCAGCCATTTTGGGAGAGCCAGATGAGTTCCATTGGGCTAATGTTTGATGGTCAAATAATTCAGGGAAATAATAAGTTTTCTTATATTGCTCAATGGTTGAATCGTGGGACAGATAGTTTCCTTGCAGTCCTATGTCTCTAATAGTTTCGAAAGACTTTCCAATTTCATCTACATAGCTTATTCCCTCTGTTATACGTTTAATATATTCTATTATCTGGATGTCTATCATTAGCAATTCCGGAGAAAATATCTCATCATTCCCCAGCATTCCAGCAGCTACAAAAATCTTAACTCCATCTAATGCTTCCGTTAAAACATTCATCGTCCTCTCCGAAATTGCTTGAGCATCTACTCTCTTTGATGAACTGCGAAATGCTCCTCCTATCCCTTGTTTACCTCCCAAAAATCTAAATATCTCTCGGGTAGCTAATCGAAATAAGAGTGATTCAGAGGTTCCAAAGGCAATTGAGCCATATTTCATATCAAAATGCATTGGTTCAAAACAAAGACCACCATTGAACAGGGTTTTGAACTGATGGAAATTACCCAGCTTCCCATTACTTATTACCTTTAAGATAATGTAGGCCCCTAACCATTCAGCGACTGCTTGAATAAAAAATGCTGGGGCGAAGATAGGACCTGTACAGCCAGCTGATATCATTGGTCCAGGTTCTCCCTGAATTACCATCCCTTTGTCCAGATATCTCAGAATTAAATCAATGGCTTTTGGATTTATGGTTAATGGACTTATAGTAATCTCTGTAGACCAAATAGGTCCTTTTATACCAACTGCCTCAGTCATTTCAAGTGCACATTCAACTTCTTCTGGTGAAGTTAATGGACCACCTTTTATCTTAGTGCTATTTTCAAGCGCTATCTTCCAGGATGCAATAGATTCAATCTCAGGAGGCACATCTTTTGGCGCAAGAGGGCAAACTGGTCTAATAATATCTAGGGCAGAACAAAGTCTTACTGCTTTTATTACATCATCCCGGGTTGCAACTCTTACCTGAGAAGATTTTAGATCTATAATATTACTGCAATACCAGGGACCCTCCATTTTAAATTCATTGTATGGGGGAGAATTTTCTTCCTCTTCTTTAAAAAGTGCAAGATACTTCTCACAAATATCATCTGCAAAGTAAAGTCTGGTACCATCAATAGATATTCCATCGACCGAACTTAACATTTCTAATAGTTTTGGATGATTAGCCTTGAGGCCTATCTCTTTAAGAATATGAATAGATTCGCTACGAATCTTTTCTAACCGCTTCTTACCAAGCCCACCTGAAATCTCAAAGTTTATCACTGACATAAAAATCCTCCAGAGAGTTTATAGCTTTAATATCCTCCATACTCATTTACTGCCTCTACAAAGGCTTTGATATTCTCCCATGGCACACCAGGCTCTATTGTGTGAGATGGGCATAGAAATAATCCTCCATCCTTGAAAATATTCATCCTATCTTTAACTTCGTTTTTAACATCCTTTGGCGAGCCAAATGGCATAATTGACTGTGCGCCAATAGATCCCTTAAAAGAAAGCCACTTACTATATCTCCTCTTTATCTTAGCAATATTCATACACTCAGGCTGAAGAGGAGCAAGGACATTAACCCCTATTTCTATAAGATCTTCAATAATCGGTTCAATATATCCATCACTGTCATAGTAAATCAAAGCATCGGGTTTTATCTGTTTGGCTGTATCAATGATATGTTTCATCCTGGGCTTTATCCATTCTCGCCAGGTTTCGGGGGAAAGTATCATCCGGTCCTGCATACCAACATCATCTCCAAAACAAATTACATCCACATCTAAATAAACAAACCTTTTTGCAAATTCTACTTCAAGATCTTCAAGCCAGTCCATAAGCTTAGCTGTAAAATCTTTATTAACAAGAAAATCCATCATCAAGTTTTGCATACCTCGCAGCGCCCAGGGAATCTCAAACAAGCTCAAGCAATCGGTGCCGATAACAACATCAAGAGTTTTTAGTTCTGATACCTCTCGCTTTATTCTTAACCATCTATCTTCAGCCAAAACATCAGGAAATGGGTATTCATCAATTTCTTCAGGTTTGGTAAGATTTGCCATAGGACTTATAATTTTCTGAAAGTGATATTCAGAACCAGGGATACGGGCAATCCCCCATTCAAAATATTGGGTTTCTGGAGGAAGATTTCTTGGAAGATACTTCTCAAATTTCTTTTTGAAAAACTCATTTTCAGAAGGTGGATTTGATGCACTCCACCATATGCCTTTCCATACCGAAACACTACGAAACCCACCCGAACCTTGCAAAAAATCCTCTAACCTACCTCCAACTTCTCTCTTAACCATTTCAAGTACTGCTGGAGCAAAGCTAATTTCCCAGGGGATTCTGTCAGGTTTTCCTCTTTTGAATACTGTAAGTACTCTTTGTCTTAGATTCATCGTCTTGGTTATCATCTGGTTATAATATAGATTTTCTAAATTATACTTTTATGCTTGATTAAAAATACCACGAAAAGCATAAGCGCCCATCTTTGGTCTCCTATCCCTAGTATATATTCCCTTTACATATTCTCCTGGTTTCATAAAGGCTCCTGGCTTCCACGGGAATTTTTCCATAATACGATAATCAAAGAGAGCATAACAGACAGCTCCTGTTAATTTCTTTTTAGAAATAAGTTCTCCAAATGCCTTTATCCTTTCCGCTTGATACTCTTCCGATCCTGCCCTTGCTGGTTCATAATGCTCACCGGCAAAACCATCCCCTGCTCCAAATTCTATGATAATAGGAATAGCAGGAAAATTCTTGTGCATATAGTCAATAAACTCATCGGCTTCTCGCAAACCATTTTCTTTGAATTCAGCATGAATATTAGTATACACCCAGAGATATTGATAATCCATAACTGATTTCATTTCTTTTATTAGCCCTGCTTTCTTAGCTCCTTCTATAATACCAATATTTGGCAAAAAAGTTACAGGTCTAGATGGATCCATTTCCTTTGTCTCTTTGTATAATTTCTTCATCAATTGCAACCCTGTTTTAGTATTTACTGGAGGCTCGCTACAGAGAATCCAACCTATAACTGAAGGATGATTCTTCAAACTCTCAATAGTTTCTTTCTGCCACTGTTTTGCAGTCTGGATAAAATGGGGATCAGAGAAAAGTTTACTATCGGGATTACTTTTTCTTGAAGGCTGACAAACAAAGTGAAAAATCCCCATTCTGTCAGCTATTTCTAACTCTTTCTCTGAAGGGGGATAAGCACCGTCCCTGATACAATTTACGCCAAGCTCTTTCATAATCTCGTAATCCCGTTTAAGAACTGCCTCTGGCAGCCCTCTGCCAAAAACAGGAAAATCTTCTACTATAGACACACCTTTCATGAATATAGGCTTTTCATTTAAGAAAATTTTGTTTCTTTTAAATTTTATACTGCGCATGCCAAACTGAATTTCTTTGCAATCCAAAGTCTGTGAATTATCGCAAAGAGTTATTTGCAAAGTATAAAGATACGGCGATTCAGGGCTCCAGAGGAAGGCTTTATTAAATTCAATCTCTACTGAAAAATTTGTTTTTGCATCTATAGAAAGGGATTTCTTATTTTGCCCTTTTTTATCTAAAATATTAATTTTAATTTTCCTTTTAATCCCTTTTAAATTCTCAATAATTCCAGCTATTTTAACACTCTTTTTTTCTCTTCGAACTATGGGAATAACAGAAACATCTCCAAAATGCATCAATGGCATTGCCAAAATCTTCACTTCTCTATAGATACCTCCCCAGTTAAACCAATCAATCCAGATATCGTTCTGACTTGTTCCTTGAGGGCAGGTAAATGCACTTACTGAATTATCTACTTTTACAGTAAGATTGTTTTTCTCTCCAGGAATTAAAATTTTATCTATCTTCATTTGAAAAGGCGTAAAACCCCCCTCATGTTCTACAGCAAAATGACCATTTACCCATACTTTTGCTTTTGTAAGCACACCTCCAAACTCAATAAATATAGCTTGTTCTGACCAGTCTAAAGGAATATCAATCTCTTTTTTATACCAAGCAACACCTATGTATTGATCATATTTTTTCGATTGTTCATTCCAGCAAGCAGGAGCATATAAGAAATCAGGGTTTTCAGGAAAATCCTGATACCACTTTCCCTTTTCTCCTTTATTATCTGGATCTGTCTGAAACTCCCAAAAACCATCTATTTTCTTTACTTGTCGTATGCGTGCTCTTATACCATACATATTATCAGCTACTCCTTTCGGAAATCAATACTGCCAAACTCAAAGGGTAAATATTCAGATTTCGTAAGTTAAGTCAAGCATTTTTTTGAAGACTTTTTTTAAAGAAACCTTGCTCTTTGACAATTGAATACACTCAACCAAAATCTGCTCCTCTTAGATTTGACCTTCACACCAAAACTTTGGTATG